>CALMGN010000121.1 GCA_937863605.1 uncultured Anaerolineaceae bacterium | reverse complement strand
TCCCAGGCTGCGTGACCTCAGGGACATAGCGTGATAAAAATTCACGGTAATCCTGCCCGGCCAAAAAGCACAAATCCTGGCTGTCCGCGCGTTCCGCGACTGTCAGGCCAAAGCGCCGCGCGTGTTCGCGCACTTCGGCCTTGGGCATGCCGCCAACCGGAAAGAGTGTGTGACGTAATTTTTCCTGCGGCAGGACGCTCATCACGTAGGACTGGTCTTTCCCGGGATCCAGACCGCGCATTAATTCAACGCTGCCGTCAGTTCTTGGGTTCACCCTTGCATAATGTCCGGTTGCCATGAATTCCGCACCCATCTCGCGTGCAGCTTCGTACATGAACCCCCACCGAATTTTTTGATTACACAATATGCACGGATTAGGAGTAATGCCGCTGCGGTAGCCGTCCATGAAGGACTGCACCACCACGCTGTGGAACAAATCCTGGCTGTTGAGCGCATAGAACGGGATGCCGAGCCTGGCAGCTACCCGTCGAGCGCCGGCCATAGCGTCCGGGGTGCAGCAGCGGTTGCTTTCCTCCTTGCCGGGTTCAGACCACAGACGCAGCATCACGCCGGTGACATCGTAGCCTTGCTCCACCAGCAGCGCCGCCGCCACCGAGCTATCCACGCCGCCGCTCATGGCGACGACCACCGACTTTTCTTTGGTCATTGTCGAGCCAACCTTACGCGGTACCGCGGACTTTGCGCACCAGCCCTGGCAGTACGTTGATGAACGATTCGACCTGTTCGTCTGTTGTGCTCTCACCCAGGGTCACGCGCAGCGATCCGAGCGTCCAGGCTTGAGAAAGGCCAAGCGCTTCGAGCACTGCCGACGGCTTTGGATCACCGACTTTGCAGGCTGACCCGGACGAGCAGGCAAAACCGGCAGCATCCAGCAGGGTAAGCAGGTGATTTCCATCCAGTCCTTCGAAGGCGAAGCTGGCGTGGTTGGGCAGCCTGTCGGTGGGATGCCCGGTCAAGCGCGAGCCGGGCACATTTTCCAACACCCCGGCAATAAGCCGTTTGCGTTTGATGCTATAGCGTTCATGTCGAATTTCCATGTCTGCCACAGTAAGCTTCAATGCCTCAGCCAGGCCAACAATATACGGAATATTCTGTGTTCCAGCCCGACGGCCATTTTCCTGACCGCCACCTGTCTGCGACGGGTGCAGCTTCACGCCTTTGCGCACCGCCAACGCACCAACGCCCTTTGGCCCATAGAATTTATGCGCCCCAATCGCTAGCAAATCGATTTGGTCGCGTACGACATTCATTGGAAGGTGAGCTGCAGCCTGCACAGCATCCGAATGCAGCGGCACACCTCGCTGGTGACACAACTCCCCTATTTCTGCCAGCGGGTTGACGGTGCCGATTTCGTTGTTGGCAAACATAATACTGACCAATGCAACGTCGCCGCGCAGTGCATGCCGCAAGTCTTCGGGGTCAACCCGTCCGTACTGGTCAACTGGCAGCAATTCCATCGAGAAACCGTTCAGTTCCACCAACTGCTCGACCGTGTGTAGAACCGCGTGGTGTTCAAGTGGCGTGGTGATGATCCGATGTGCACCAGTTTTTTCGCGTTGAGTAAACGCCATGCCACGGATGGCCAAATTATCACTTTCCGTTCCGCAGCTGGTAAAGACAATTTCCTCGGGCTGCGCGCCTAATGCACCAGCAACCGTCTCCCGGGCTCTCTCCAGAGCAGCTTCAGCCTGTTGCCCAAACCAGTGAACCGACGAGGGGTTGCCAAAAGTACCGTTAAAAAAGGGAAGCATGCTCTCGACCACCCGCGGGTCAACCGGGGTAGTGGCTGCATAATCCAGGTAGATTCGCTCTTTCACTATGTCACTTGCCTTTCAATTCAGACCGTAATGGTAAATTATAGCATGGTCTTGTTTATAGAAAAAACTTTCGCCTCCTCCCAACCCCTGTTATAATAGGTTTTATTGTACCGATTCTCACAGGCAGTTTTGAGGAGCTTTCATGCCGCAAAAGATCAAATTCGGGACAGACGGATGGCGGGGGTATGTCGCCGAAGATTACACCTTTGAAAATGTCCGTCGCTGCGCCCAAGGCTTCGCCGCTTACATGGTCTCCATTAGAAAAAGCAATTCCTGGATTGTCGTGGGGCATGACAAACGCTTTATGTCTGAAAATTTTGCGCTGGCGGTTGCAGAGGTTCTCTGCGCCAACAGTCTGAACGTTTACCTGACCGACGGTCCCACTCCAACCCCGGTGATTTCCTTTTCAACCGTCAATCTGAAAGCTGCTGGAGCGGTCAATATTACCGCCTCGCATAACCCGCCTACGGATAACGGTTTTAAAGTCCGGGATTCTTCCGGAGGCGCAATTGACCCGCAAGGTCTGAAGCAAATTGAAGCCCTGATCCCCGACTCGAGCGACGGTGTTAAGGTTATGCCCGCCGTCCAGGCTGAATCGGAGCGGCGGTTGGTTTATTTCGACCCTGCACCAGCCTACATCGAGCACCTGAAAGATCTGATCGACCTGCAGCCCATCAAAGATGCCGGACTAAAAGTGCTGGTGGACACCATGTGGGGTAACGGCGCTGGGTGGTTCCCGCGCCTGCTGGCAGGCGGCAAGACCGAAGTCATCGAAATTCACAACCAGCGTAACCCGAGTTTCCCGGAAATGAAACGACCAGAACCCATTCCCCCGAATATCGACGTTGGCCTGGCTGAAACAGTCAAGACTGGCGCCGACGTGTTACTGATCACTGACGGCGATGCCGACCGCCTGGGTATCGGTGACGAGCATGGGGTTTTCATCAACCAGTTGCAGGTGTTTGGGCTGCTGGCCTACTACCTGCTCGAAGTTCGCGGTGAACGCGGCGCGATCGTCAAAACACTTTCGACCACCTCCATGCTAGAGAAACTTGGCAAGATTTACAATGTGCCCGTTTATGAGACCGGCGTAGGTTTCAAATATGTTGCGCCAAAATTTTCAGAGACCAATGCCTTGATCGGCGGCGAGGAATCAGGCGGCTATGCGTTTCGCGGCAATGTCCCGGAACGCGACGGCATTTTGGCCGGCCTTTACTTCCTCGATATGATGGTTAAATTGAAAAAATCGCCCTCACAGCTGCTGGCCCAGCTTTTCTCCATCGTCGGACCGCATTACTACGACCGCATCGACACGCGCTTCAACGGAGACTCGCAAGCCAAGATTCAACGGATCCTTACCGCAAACCCGGCGACCATCGGCGGTCTGAAAGTTACTGGTTTGAACACATTGGATGGGTATAAGTTCTCGTTGGAAGACGGCGGCTGGTTGCTGATCCGTTTCTCCGGCACTGAACCCATCTTGCGGGTATATTGTGAGACCACCCATGGTGACCGCGTTGCCGCCATTTTACAGGACGGATTAGCCATTGCAGGGTTGAATTAACCGGTGTTTCTTACTGATTCGCACTGCCATTTGAACCTTAATCAATTTAATAATGACCTGGAGGCGGTGTTAGACCGTGCCCGTAAGGCAGGCATCGTCCGCATCTTAGTACCCGGCATTGACCTGGAAACCAGCCGAAAAGCAGTTGATCTGGCGGAACGATACCCGGAAGTTTACGCTGCAGTGGGTATGCACCCCAACATCGGCAGTGACTGGCAGCCTGAGGACATGAAAGAGCTGGAGGACCTGGCATCTCACCCCAAAGTGGCTGCGATCGGTGAAATCGGGTTGGATAACCACTGGAAAGATACCGATCCGGGGCTGCAAAAGGAAATCCTGCTGACGCAATTGGAGCTGGCAGCCAGAGTAAAAAAACCTGTGGTCTTGCACAGCCGTGATGCCCTGGACGACCTGCTGCCTCTCTTGCTGAGATGGTCAGAAGATCTGCGTAAAGCAGATTCTCCTCTGATCGGCAAAGCCGGGGTGCTGCATTCGTACGAAGGCGATTTAACCATTGCAGACCAGGCATGCCGCATCGGATTTTTCATCAGTATCGCCGGACCGGTGACCTTTCAGAATGCCACCGACAAACATTTTTTAGCCCGAGAACATCCTTTAGAGAATATCTTGATCGAAACTGACGCCCCTTACCTGACACCTCATCCCCACCGCGGCACCCGCAATGAACCGGCGTATGTTTCGCTGGTTGCTCAGGCGATTTCCAGCATCAGGCGGCTGGAAATCGAACTGATTGCCGATGTAACCACCAGGAATGCAAGTAATTTATTTAATTGGAGCGATTGATTGAGCACTACCACCTCGTTCTTCACCCCCGTACAGGATCAAATTCACCGCGTCGAACACATGATGCGGGCTCAGGCTGAGGGTCACAACCCGGACCTGAAAGCAGCACTGGATCATTTGATTTCGTCCGGGGGAAAACGTATTCGCCCGACTTTAACCATCCTGACCGGCCGCATGTTAGGCGCCGATGAAGACCGCCTGGTGACCCTGGCCGCCGCTATTGAACTGCTGCACACCGCCACTCTGGTCCATGACGATCTGATCGACGGCTCGCTGCTGCGCCGCGGCATTCCAACCCTGAATTCGCGCTGGTCGCCGGGAGCTACCGTCCTCACAGGCGATTTTCTGTTTGCCCGTGCAGCCAAACTGGCCGCTGACACCGAATCTGTTCCCGCTATCAGCTTGTTTGCCACCACCCTGGGTGTCATTGTCAACGGCGAGATCACCCAGCTTTTCAACAGCCGCTGCCGCGCCAATCGCGATGAATATTATCAGCGCATTTATGCCAAGACTGCCTCGTTGTTCGAGACCTGTACCTGCTGCGCAGCTTTGATAAGCCCGGTCAGTGCAGAAACCACTAACCTGGTTCGCCAGTACGGCTATGACATTGGCATGGCGTTCCAGATCATTGACGATGTATTTGACTTCACCAGCGACCAGTCGCAGCTCGGAAAACCGGTGGGCAGCGATTTACGTCAGGGTCTGATTACCCTCCCCACCTTATTCTTCCTGGAAAACCACCCGGACGACGAGGACACCCAGGAAATCCTGGCTGGCGACTGCCTGCACTATGATGAACAGGTTTCCCGCCTGGTGGAAAAGATCCGCACCAGCGACGCGATCGATCTGGCGCTGGCGGAAGCCAACCATTACGTCGATCAGGCGCTGGAAAAACTAGAGCAACTGCCTGAATGCCCGGAACGGCAGCACCTGAAACAATTGACCCTTTACATCACCCGGCGCAATCTTTAAAGCAAAAAGCCCTCTGTGAGAGTTGCGGGTATCTTCGTGAAATCAGAGCAATTTTATTGTCCGCCTATACTCATTACATCCCATATCATCATAAACGAGTTGTGAATCCCATGGATGTAATTACAATTCCAGTTGCAGTTGAATTAACAAACGTGTACAATTCTTTTGGAGCATCCCAAATTACCAGCGCTTAAATGTTAATGGAGGTTATGATGAAACTTAGTGCACCAAAGAATATTACATTTTATGTCGCAGTCGTCTTAGGAGTAATCGGCATTCTCGGATACTTTATTGGCTCCTTCACACCATTTGCTCCCTGGCTCATATTAATCGCCTTTCTTGTCCTTGTTGCCGGTAACCTGTTTGAAGGTTTGTAAAATATCACTAAACAATAATTAGAGCGCCAATCCGTTTGCTGGTTATGCTCCAAATCAGTTTGCGGCAGCGCTCTAATTTTTGTCTCTTAAATACGATAAAAATCATCAGTTCACCCGATTGCACCCGAAAATCAATGATTTCTATTTTATTTTCGCCAATTAAGCATAACACCCCTGAATCTAGGGGTGTTTCGCTTTATAATACCGTGTCGATGGGAGTGCGCTGGGGGGGACTTGAACCCCCACGCCTTGCGGCACATGGCCCTCAACCATGCCTGTCTGCCAATTCCAGCACCAGCGCGAAAGCTTCGCTATTATAATCGCCTCTGGGTAGATGTCAAGAAACAAACCAGAACCCCCTCACCATACAGTTTTATTGGATACACGCATAAGGAGCAGACATGACCATCATCCTTGACGCGATGGGCAGTGATCAATATCCCGATCCCGAAATTCAAGCCGCGGTGACCGCCGCCGAGTTGTTCGGCGAGGAAATCATTTTAGTGGGCAATCGGGCGCTGATAGAGCCAAAACTGAAAGCCCTTAACACCAAGAATTTACCGATCCTGATCGAAGACGCGCCTGATTTGGTGGAAATGGGTGAAAAACCCGTCGAGGCCGCGCGCCGCAAGCCGCGCAACAGCATGGCAGTCGGGTTGGGTTTGATCAAATCCGGGCGCGGCCAGGCCTTCGTTACTGCCGGGAATACCGGAGCGGCTATGTTCAACGCGCTGCGAACACTCGGACGCATCCAGGGCGTTGCGCGTCCGGGGCTCACTGCCTTATTCCCGGTCAAAGGCGGGCATTGCGCGGTGGTGGATATTGGCGCTAACTCGGAATGCCGCCCGGAATTTCTGTTGCAGTTTGCGGTCATGGGATCGGTTTACGTCGAGCGGGTACTCAACAAACCTAATCCGCGCGTCGGGCTGCTTTCGAATGGCGAAGAAGCTGGCAAAGGCAACACACTCACCCACGACACCTATCCCCTGTTGGAAAAATCGGGCCTCAACTTTATTGGCAATGTTGAGGGTAAAGAACTCTTCGGCGGCGAAGCTGATGTTGTGGTGACCGATGGCTTTACCGGTAATATTTTGCTCAAGTCATCCGAAGCGGTTGCAAAATTATTGATCGATGAATTAAGAAAAGAATTGATGGCCTCCTTCCCAACCAAATTGGGCGCTTTGCTGGCCAAGCCAGCTTTCAAGAATATCAAGAAACTTCTCGACCCGGCTGAAACCGGCGCTGCTCCGCTATTAGGCATCGACGGATTGGTATTTGTCGGTCATGGGCGTTCCGACAGCCGAGCGTTGGTTAGCGCCATTCGGGTTGCCCGCCAGGCAGTTCAAGCCGACTTGCTTGGCAGTTTGCGCCAGGCCATCCAGGATCGTTTAGCGTTCTTAGAAACTCTCACCTCCGCAGAATAAGGACAGATCATGAAAATTGTAAGTAACGAAAAATTAATCAAGCGTAACAAAAAAATTGGGCAAATCACCACAGTGGCAGCCCTGGCAGTTCTGGGTATCGGCCTGTATTTTTCATTTGCCAAACCTGAGCAGATCACCATCACCTTCGGCGCCTTGCTGGTCGGCTTTATGTTGACCCAGGTCGGCGTCTTCTACGGTAACCGCTGGGGGCGCTCTCCCCGCCCGGACGAACTTATCTCAGCCAGTTTGAAGGGTCTGGAAGACAAATACGTTCTCTATCACTACACTGCCGGCATCGCCCATCTGCTAACCGGTCCTACCGGCGTCTGGGCGTTGGTCCCCACCCCGGCTGGCGGTAAAATCACATACGACGAAGGCAAAGGGCGTTTCCGCCAGAAAGGCGGCAATTTCTATATGAAGCTCTTTGGGCAGGACTCAATTGGCCGCCCGGAATTGGATGCACAGTATGCGCTGACCGACCTGAAAAAATCTTTTCAGAAGAATGCCGGCGGATTAAACCTGCCTGAACCGCATGCGGTTATGGTTTTCACCAATCCCAAGGCGGAACTGGAAGCATTTGATTCACCGCTCCCGGCAGTGGCAGTCGAAAAACTCAAAGATTTCATTCGCAAGCAAACGAAAGGTTCTCCTGAGGAGTTCGAGGTCATCAAGAGCCTTCAAAAAGCGTTGCCAAGCGCTGACACCTTCGAATAACCCGGCAAATTTATCTGTAACATAAAAAAAAGAGGGCGGATTGACCATTGAAGGTCAATCCGCCCTCTTTTGCGTTTATTTTTTTGTTCGCGTATTTGACTGCGGTTTGGCGGGATATTTTTTGTCAGATTCAAAACCCGTGCGCGGTTTCGGTTTCCTCGTAACGGTTCCTGCAGCAGGTCGCGTTTTTGGTGAATATTTCTTATCGGTACTTGCTCCGGGTTGTGACTTTGGGAAATATTTCTTACCAGACCTTGCAACCGGCCGTGGTCTGACCGCTCCCTGCTTATCCGTCCCCACTACCTCAGCTTTTAACCCGCGCACTTCGAGCGGCATTAAATCCCGCCATTCACCGGGTTTTAATCCGCCAAGCTGCAGGGTTCCAATGCGAATGCGCAAGATGCGGACGACCGGCAATCCGATTTGCATGCAGATTTCACGGATTTGGCGTTTGCGTCCCTCATGCATAATGATTCGCAGCCAGGCGCCTTTGCCCGCTGAAGATTCGATGCGCACTTCCGCTGGCGAGGTGCGATGTCCATCTTCCAGTACCACACCGCGCCGCCAAATCTCCAACTGTTCATCATCTGGCCGCTTGGCAACCAGCACGCGGTACTCTTTCTCATGACCGTAACGCGGATGGGTCAGCCGGTTGGCCATCTCCCCGTCATTCGTCAATAAAATCAGACCTTCACTCTCAAAGTCCAGACGGCCTACCACAAAAAGTTGTCCCGAGACCGGCACAAGATCGAAGACAGTCTTACGCGAATCGTCCGGTAGATTATCTGAAAGGACAAACCGCGGTTTATTCAAGGCAATATAAATGCCGGTCGGTGCACTGTTCGGGATCGGTTGCCCATCCACAGTAATCTTATCTTTTTCAGCATCAGCTTTGGCGCCCAGTACCACCAACACACCGTTAACGCGCACCCGCCCATCAGCGATTAACACTTCACTCGCCCGGCGTGATCCAAACCCAGCCCTCGCCAGGATCTTTTGAATTCTTTCTTCAGTCATAATTAGTCCTTTAAAAGGCGCTGCTCATCATCCTGGCTGACGCCTTCCTGTTCCAAAAGCTCGAACGGTGGCAAATCATCCAGCGAGTTAATTCCAAAATGCTGCAAGAAATCCTGGGTTGAACCATAAAGGATTGGGCGGCCAGGACCTTCTGTGCGGCCATTTTCCTGGATCAACCCTTTCGACAGCAGGCTTTTGATCACCCCGTCACTGTTCACCCCGCGGATGGCGTCTATCCCCGGCCGGGTAATCGGCTGCCTATATGCAACGATCGCCAGGGTTTCCAATGCAGCCCGGCTCAAGCGGGCGGTCGCTTCCAGACCAAGGTATTTTTCTACTTCCTCGGCCAATTCTGGCGCGGTGGTCAGTTGATAACGTCCTTCATGCCGCTGCAGCCGGATACCCCGGGATTTTTGCAGGGAATGGTCCAACATCCGCAGCGATTCTTCGATATCGGACGCAGACACAACCAGGGTTTCCGCCAATTGTTGAACGGACACCGGACTGGGTGCGATAAACAGGATCGCCTCGATGCGGGCGTCTAGCGGAAGGGATTGGCGGTAGGGTTCAGAGTCTGTCATGCTATAATTGTCGTATTAAATTTTCTCGGCTGATTATACTCGATTCATTGAAATCCCCTTCAACGATTATGCTGGCAGCACACAATCCTTCTCGGGCTCGGTGGGTACAGCCCTGGTATCTATGGATTGTTATCGGAATTACCGTATTGCTGGCATCCGGCTGTGCTTTACAGCCTGTTGCGACGCCTGATCTTGTATCTGTCGAAATCACCGATCAGACCAATCAGATAAAACTGGATATTCTCCCCGGCACGAGCGTGCAGAGCGCAATTAAACAAGCCGGTCTGACGCTGTCGGCCCTGGACCGCACTGAACCACCAACCTTCACTCTGATCACCGTTCCTGAAGAAATCACAATTTTTCGAGTAACCGAAGAATTTGAAGTCGAAGAAAAAGTCGTCCCATTCGAGCATCAAACAGTGCGCAATGAAACATTACCCGAAGGTCAAAGTTTGTTGATTCAGCCTGGCGAGAACGGCCTGCAGCAAATTACCTACCGGCGGCTGCTCGAGAATGGCGTCGAGGTAACTAAAACGGTCTTCAAGGTCGAAATGCACACCGCTCCCACGGATGAGATCATCATGATCGGTGTCCAGGCGCCATTTTCACCGCTGCCCATCCC
>CALMGN010000120.1 GCA_937863605.1 uncultured Anaerolineaceae bacterium | reverse complement strand
GGCTGCTGCTGCCGGTGATTGCGATCATCCCGGTTTCCGAAGCGCTCAGCGATGTACTTCAAATCATCTACTTCAAAAGGACCAAAGGAAAACGCCTGTTCCGCATGGCGCCCCTGCACCACCACTTTGAGTTGGGCGGGTGGAGTGAAACCCAGGTGGTTCAACGCTTCTGGTTAATTGGACTTTTATTTGCCATGCTCGGCGTGGCACTGGCGATGGTGTGATAATGCGAACCTGGGCTGACCAACGGGTTCTAATCATCGGCGCTGCCCGCCAGGGGTTGGCATTGGCGCGTTATTTAGCAAGTCAGGGAGCTGTGGTGACCTTGAACGACCAGCGCACCCTTGAGCAACTCACCGCTGCGGCGGAATCGCTAAAAGATCTGCCGGTTCAGTGGGCGCTCGGCGGCCATCCCTTTGACCTTCTGGATCAAACCGATCTGGTGTGCCTGTCAGGCGGAGTCTCACCGGACATGCCCCTGGCAGTCGAAGCCGTTCGCCGCGGGATACCCCTCTCCAATGACTCGCAGTTATTCCTGGAAGCTGTTCCCTGCCCGGTGATTGGCATTACTGGCTCGGCCGGAAAAACGACCACCACCACGCTGGTCGGTCGGATGGCACAAGTGCACGTCCAGGCACCTAACCGCGCCTGGGTCGGCGGCAATATCGGAACGCCGCTCATTGATCAATTGGACGAAATAAAACCGGCCGACCTGGTAATTTTGGAACTATCCAGCTTCCAGCTTGAACTGATGACCCAGGCACCCCAGGTTGCAGCGGTATTAAACCTCACCCCCAACCACCTCGACCGCCACGGCACTTTGGAGGCTTATGCGGCAGCCAAGGCGCGCATTCTCGATTACCAGACACCCAACAGCGTCAGTGTACTCAATCGAGACGATGCTGGATCGTGGTCGCTGGCCGGAAGAATACGCGGTCGGCTGGTCACGTTTGGCCTGTCGCGCCCGGACTTTGGCGCCAACGGCACCTTTGCCGAAAATGGCCAGTTATTCTGGCAGGTTGAGGGCGGCGTGCAGCCCTTCCTTTCGCAATCCGATGTCCTGCTGCGCGGCGAACATAATGTGGCCATCGTTCTGGCAGCCGCTGCGATCGCATTCGCGGCTGGTTTCTCAGTGGAAGCAGTTGCTGCCGGTGTGAAGGGTTTTGCCGGCGTCCCGCATCGTTTGCAGCACGTTCGTGAGCTGCGCGGCGTAAATTTCTACAATGACTCAATCGCCACCGCTCCCGAGCGCACCTGCGCCGCCATCCGTTCTTTTGACGAGCCAATCGTCTTGCTGCTGGGCGGACGCGATAAAAACCTGCCCTGGGACGATCTCATGGCTTTGGTGCACGATCGGGTTGACCACGTGGTCGTTTTCGGTGAAGCCAGCACAAAAATTTTGGCAGGTTTGGGTCCAGTAATGCCAGAGAGGCGCCCTTATACCATCCAGCATTGCCTTGATCTCGAGACCGCAGTCAGCGCGGCGGCTGAAGCGGCAGAACCTGGAAGCGTGGTGCTGCTCTCTCCGGGTGGGACCAGCTACGACCAGTTTAACGATTTTGAAGAAAGAGGAGAGGCCTTCCAATTATGGGTGAACAGGCTGCAGTAAATTCGAGAATTGGGCCGGCAAAGGCTGGAACCGGTGTCCGCCCGGTGCGCCTGGGAATTGACGTTCCCATGCTCTTATCGGTAGCCTTTTTGCTTGGGTTTGGCCTCTTGATGGTCTATTCTGCCAGCTGGCAGCCTTCCATGCTGCGCGAAGAAGAACCGGCTTACTACCTGATCAACCAGCTCAAATGGGTGGTCATAGGAATCGCCGGGGGAACCATTTTGATGTACATCGATTACCGCCGGTGGCGCAAGTACGTCGTGCCGATCATGATTATCACCCTCGGACTGCTGGTTGCTGTGCTAATTTTTGGCGAGATGCGCTACAACTCGAAACGCACACTTTTGAGCGGTTCCATTCAGCCTTCCGAGATGGCCAAAGTCGTCATTATCATGTACCTGTCCTATTGGCTGACCTCGAAACGTGAAGTCCTCAACGATATCCATTTCGGTCTGTTCCCCATGGCCTTCATCCTCGGATTGACTGCTGTTTTGATTTTGCTGCAGCCGGATCTGAGTGCGACGATCACTATTTGCGCGCTGGGGGTGCTGCTTTTCTTCCTGGCGGGGGTCGATATAAAACAAATTCTGCTCATCTTCTTCATCGTCGCCTTGTTGGGTGCATTGATCGTAGCCGTATCCGATACCGGCCAAATGCGTATTCAACAATATGTGGCCGGCCTGCAGGACCCCGCGACCGCATCGTTGCACATTCAGCGCTCCATTGAAGCCGTAGTCCGCGGCGGATTCTTCGGCGTAGGCATTGGCAAAGGCTCCACCAAGTTCAGCCTGCCCGTCTCGCACACCGACTCCATTTATGCGGTCATTGCCGAAGAAACCGGGCTGCTTGGCGCCGGTGCCGTGGTTATCCTGTACCTGGTCTTCATGTGGCGCGGCCTAAAAATCGCCTCAGGTTCCACCGATTTCACCGGAAAACTGCTGGCTTCCGGTTTAACCTGCTGGATCGTGATGGAAGCCATTATCAACATGGGCGTTATGGTCAATTTGTTCCCGTTCGCGGGCAACGCCCTGCCATTTATTAGCGCCGGCGGGTCCAGTCTGACCATGACCCTGGGCGCAGTCGGATTAATCTTCTCAGTAGCGCGGGTTTCCTCGCGCGAAAAGACGGAACAGGAAGGGAGGTCATTCGGTGCGGTTGTTAATTTGCGCCGGGGGGACCGGCGGGGGCGTGTATCCCGCTCTCACGGTTCTGCAGGCATCAGGTAATGAAGCAAACCCGGTACTCTGGGTTGGCGGGGAAAAAGGCATGGAAGCCGAACTGGTAACACGCCTGAACATCCCCTTTACCGGCATTCCCGCAGCTGGCGTGCACGGCGTCGGTCTGCGCGCGCTGCCGGGCAACCTGATGCGTCTTCTGCGCGGTACGCTCGCTTCCCGCCGCATCCTGAAAGATTTCCGCCCGGATGTATTGCTCTTCACCGGCGGCTACGTCGCCGTCCCAATGGCTCTGGCAGCCCGCCGTTATCCATCGCTGCTGTATGTCCCGGACATCGAACCCGGGCTGGCGCTTAAAGTCCTGGCACGCTTCGCGGAATGCATTGCTTTAACGGCTGAGGACTCCAAGGGCTATTTTGCGAATGCCAAACGCATGGTAATCACCGGCTACCCCACCCGCCCCGATTTCTCCACCTGGACGCGTGAAAACGGCCGCCTGAAGCTGGGTTTGACCAATGAGTTGCCGGTTCTGCTGGTTTTTGGCGGCTCGAAAGGCGCACGCTCGATCAACCGCGCCCTGCTGGCCGCCCTCCCTGAATTGCTGCCGCATGCCCAAATCGTGCACATTAGCGGTCAGTTGGACTGGGCAGAGGTTGACAACGCTCGGAAGATCCTGCCTGTTGAGCTGCAAGCCAATTACCACCCCTTCCCTTACTTGCATGAAGAAATGGGCGCAGCACTGGCCAGTGCTGACCTGGCACTATCACGCGCGGGCGCTTCCAGCCTGGGAGAATATCCGCTTTTTGGACTGCCGGCTATTTTGGTGCCGTATCCCTACGCCTGGCGTTACCAGAAAGTCAATGCTGACTATCTGGTCCAGCGCGGCGCGGCCCTGATCATGGAAGACCGTCAGTTGTCGACTGTATTGACCTCAACTGTTCTCAATTTACTGCAAGATCCAAATCGATTGGAGAGCATGCGCCAGGCGATGCGGTCACTCGCCCGACCCCAGGCAGCCAGCACCATCGCCAGCCTGCTGCGCGATCTGGCACTTGCCGGAAAGGGTACCCAAACCCATGATTAGTCTCAATGCGGTATTCTGGATTCTGGTGAGCCTGTTTGCACTAATCGGCGGCGTACGCGGTTGGGCGCGTGAAATCCTGGTCACATTTGGCGTCGTCCTGTCGATTTTTATCATGAATGTCCTGGAGCGCTTCGTTCCTTTTGTCAATACCACGCTGGCGGTCACCGCGCCTACCGAACTCTTCTGGCTGCGGGCAGTCATTTTATTGGTACTGGTTTTCTTTGGCTACCAGACCCCCAACCTGCCGCGCATCGCTGCCAGCGGGCGGTTTGTCCGGGAGCGGCTGCAGGATGTGCTCCTTGGCTTCTTCCTGGGCGCAATTAACGGCTTCATGATCTGGGGTACGATCTGGTTTTATCTGGAAATTGCCAACTACCCCTTTGACATCATCGTCCGTCCTGACGCGGCATCCGCCATGGGACAGGCTGCGGAACGGATGATGGCCTACCTGCCACCCGCCTGGTTGGGTGATCCCGTAATTTACTTTGCTGTCGCAATCGCATTCGTTTTCGTCATGGTGGTCTTTATCTAATGAAACATATTCACTTGATCGGCATCGGAGGCACTGGATTATCGGCGATCGCCCTGCTCCTTAAGGAGCGGGGATATACCGTTTCCGGATCCGACCGCACCCTTTCTCCCCTGGCGCGGCAGTTATCAGCCCACGGGGTGACGGTGTACGCCGGTCATGATGCCAATAACGTACTCCAGGCTGACCTGGTGGTACGCTCATCGGCCATCCCCGACGATAACCCTGAGGTTTTAGCCGCCCGGGATGCCGGGATCCCGGTCCTCAAGCGTGCCGAGTTCCTTGGTCAGTTGATGGATGGCTACCAGGGAATTGCAATCGCCGGAACGCACGGTAAAACCACTACCACCGCCATGATTGCCTGGACCTTTGCCAGGTTGGGCCAGGACCCATCCTATATTATTGGCGGGATTGCTAAAAACCTGGGTAATAACGCCCACGCAGGCGGTGGAAGGATTTTTGTCATTGAAGCTGATGAATATGACAACATGTTCCTCGGCTTAACCCCGCGGGTAGAAGTTGTTTGCACCCTCGAGCATGACCACCCTGATTGTTTCCCCACCCGCGACAGCTATAATGAGGCGTTCATACGCTTTGTCCACCGGCTGGAGCCGGACGGCGTCCTTTTAACCTGCTCGGACGATGCCGGTACCCGCTGGTTAGCCAGTAACCACGGACGCGAGGATATCCGCGCTTTGACTTACGGCACAGACGCCAATGCGGATTACCGGGCTGAAGGCCTGGCTCCGAACCAGCGCGGTGGTTTCGATTTTTCCGTCCTGTACCACGACGAAACACTGACCGCGGTCAGTTTGCAGGTCCCCGGCGCGCACAACGCCCTGAACGCTCTGGCTGCCCTGGCAGTTATGCACCATCTAGGTTTGCCCGTTGACCAGGCAGCCGCGGCGCTGTCTGAGTTCAGCGGCACCGGGCGGCGGTTCGAGGTTCTTGGCGAGGCTGCCGGAAT
>CALMGN010000119.1 GCA_937863605.1 uncultured Anaerolineaceae bacterium | reverse complement strand
GGGCCAAGGAAAGGCAGTTTTTCTTCTTCTTTGATCAAATCCAGGCTGCCGAGCAAGCGATAAAGGTAGCTCCCGATAAATTCAGACCAATGCTGGCGGATGTACTCCAGCTGGTCGGTGAGCGAGAACGGATGCGCCAGCGCCGGCGCTCGCAGCACGTCGATCAGGTTCTGCGAATCGGGGCCAAAAGTTGGCTGGGTCTGGAAAAACTGGTAGAGTCCGTCCAAAATAGGCAGGTAGGCAGTCTCACTTTTCAGGCGGTCGTCGTCGAATAATTCGAGATAGGGCTCTAGTGCTGGATTTTTGTTGGAAACCCACAGCATGAGCAGTTCCTCCAGGGCGATGGCGCGGTGAGACCGACCGTTTGTTTCGCCTTCCAGGTATTCTACAGCTTCTACCTGGTGTAAGTAAACGGCTAATGGCGGAAATTCCTGGGTGAAGGCCAACAAAGCGCTTTGCACTACATCTTTACCCAGCCGTTCCTCAACCCAGCTCAGGGCGTTGGTCATCACGCTCAGACTCTTCTGCTCCCGGTAACGGGCTACCAGAATATGCAATATTTCATCCAGCAGCCCCATGGCGTTGACCTGTCCAGCCTTGACTGCCCGCTCCGGAAAATTGACCAGATCCCGTTTCTGGTTCATTTTCTCTGCAAACATGCGGGCTGCATGAAAGTTGGCGAAAATCACATTGCCGTTAAAAGTGAAAAGCGACTGGTCGAACTCAAACCGGTCGCGTGATTGCCTGCTGACATGAAATTCAAACATAATTCCCTCCGCCGTTGTTCGGAAGTGTGGCGTTTCCCAGCCTGTTTAGATTATACCCGGATTGAACCAGGCTTGTTCAGAGATGGAAATCCGAAGGATCCCGATTAGTTCGGTAGGGGAGATCAGACCAGTTCGGAAAGGGCGGCTACAGGACCTGCGTTATTCTCCAACTCCACGGCATTAATAAGGATGTTGTGGTCGAACAGTACCTGAAAGGTGCGTTCAAGGTCATTCGGGTGCCATCCAAATAATTTGGCAGCCTCCTTACGGGTGGCAGCACCTAATGAACGGTAATAAGCCGTCAGCAGCTGCTGACGGGCAGTTGGTTCGGTAATGATGCCGGCTTGTTCGACCAGATTAGGATAGTAGCGGTGGGTCAAATCGTAGATGAAGGCGTAGTGCCAGGCACCGGCTTCCGCTACGCCGGTCGGCAGGACTTTAAATTCAAACTGCAGGCTGTCGAGTGCACGGGTGAAACGTGAAGTACTCTCCGGGCTGGTCAGGTGGGCTGCACGCCGTAGGGAAATCGAATCCAGCGGGCCTTCCTTGAGAAGCGCCTCGTACACCAGCTTGCTTTCCTGGGTCAGCAAACCTTGCTCGTACTGCAGCAGGAAATCTTCGTCCGGGTCGCCGTAATTGGGTGATAAGGCGTAAAAGAACGGCAGTGTGGGGTGAGAGATGATTGAATTGCGCCGACGCAGGATGCGGGCGTAGTACCAGACGCGCTTGTCCAGCAGGTCGTCTTTCCAACCCCAGGTTACATGACCGGGATCGTCATGCTCGTCCGGCACCGGACGGTCGCCGGCTGCGGCTGTCCATAGACTGGGCAGCGTCACACCTTTGATCGGCCAGAAAAATATGAAGCCGCGCTCATTGGCGAAGCGGATTGCATCCTCTTTGGAACGCAGCCGGTGGGCAGGATCCAACCGGAAAGTTTCGCGGCGGTAGTCGGTCAGACGTTTTTGCGTGAGTATAGGCATGGCAGTCATCCGAGTTAAGATGCCCAAATTGTACCGCTTTTGTCAGGGTGGAGCCGGGTACGGGTATATAAAGGGGATAGTCCCTTTAGGATGGTTGTCATGATAAATCCGCGAATTTATGGAAAAAACAAAGGTTGTTTCCTAACAGCATGCGCGGACCGACGTGTCCATCCAGAATTGAACTTAAAAACCGGGTCGACCCATGGGTCGACCCCTACAAATCACAGGAAATATTACAAGAATGGATCTGAGTGCCACCTGTTTTAATTATTTTTCTATAGTCTCCGGATTGATTCAATATATATTCAAACTTAATTCATCCTTCCCAGGATGTGGGTGATGATATTGGAGCCGCTGCCGCCAATGTTTTGCGCCATGCCGATGCGGGCGTTCTCGACCTGGGTGCCAGTGGCTTCACCGCGCAGCTGCTGAACCACTTCAACGATCTGGTAGATTCCGGTCGCGCCAACCGGGTGACCGCGCGCCTTCAACCCGCCGCGGGTGCAGATGGGAATGCGTCCGTCAATGCCAATTTCACCATCCAGGCCGAGGCGCGGTCCCTGGCCGGGTTGAGCAAATCCGGAGGCTTCCAGTGAGAGGGCAGACAT
>CALMGN010000118.1 GCA_937863605.1 uncultured Anaerolineaceae bacterium | reverse complement strand
AACAGAACAATTTTACAGATATTTACTATTCTTGTCAAGAGTTTAATCCTAATTTAACCTTAAAATATTCAATGATTTGGACAGGTCTATTCCGAGTAAAATACAGATAATCCGATGAGCAGTTTTATGCGATAATTGGATCGAAGGAAGCGTGGACCGCCGGATATACCGGTTAATTGACCTTAAGGAAGGATCCAATCTATGATATCAATCCTATTGATTCTAGCCCTTGCCATCGCAATCATCGCGGTTATTTTTGCGCTGCAAAACACTGCCGCCGTCACTGTTTCCTTTTTCGTCTGGCAGTTCCACGAATCCCTGGCACTTGTACTGCTGCTGACCGTCATCCTTGGCGTCTTGATCGGTACCCTGACCATCCTGCCAGGTTCCATCCGCAGCAAGTGGCGCCTTTCCTCGCAGCGGAAAAAGATTGACCTTTTGGAAAAATCGTTGCAGACCGAGAAGGTACAGCGCGAAGAAGCGGTTCGTCAACTGGAGCTGTTGAAGAACCCGCCGGCCTCCGAACCCGAACCTGTTTTTCCATCAAACGAGACACCGGACGTCGTCCCACCCGTTCCGCTACCCCCTGCTTAATTCCATCCATAGTTCACTGCAATCGCTCGGTTTATTTTCCACAGGTCTTGCCGGACGTCAGGGCTTTTTATTGCTTGACGCCCGATCCAATGCAGATAATCCTGCGTAACTATTCGTATATAACAACCGGATTTAACTTCGCGTTGGTACGTGTCGTAGGCTGATCGTGTACAAATAATTTCGCTTGCATTGATTATGGAATAAAATAAACCCCGGTGGATCACCCTACTGCAACCCCATTTCAGAGAGGTATTGCCATGCCCGAAAAAGTTGCCATCATTACTGACAGTACCTGTGATATACCCGGCATTTGGCGGGCGCAGTACAACATGAAAATTATTCCGCTCACGATAATCTGGGGCGACCAGCAATATTTGGATGGGATTGATATTCGGCCGGATGAATTTTATGCCCGACTGCCGCAATCGGATGTGCATCCGACCACTTCGCAGCCCGCGCCGCATGACTTTCGCGCTGCTTACGAGCAATCCGCGGCTGGCGGGGCGCAGTCGATTTTGGTATTTACCCTGAGCGGCGCCATGAGCGGGACGTATTCGTCTGCTGCTCAGGCTGCGACTGACTCGCCCATTCCGGTTACGGTGGTCGATTCAAAGAGCAATTCAATGGGCCTGGGCTGGCAAGTGTTGGCTGCCGCTCGCGAGTTGGAAAATGGCAAAGGCGCTGCTGAAGCCCTGGCGGCTGCTGAAATGGTCCGCAGAGGGCTGGTATACCTGATCACTCTGGACACCCTGGAATATCTTGACCGCGGCGGACGAATTGGCGGTGCGGCACAGTTCATCGGAAACCTGCTAAAAATCAAGCCTTTAATCTATGTAAATCACGACACTGGCAGGGTTGAAGCTGGCATCCCCGCTCGCACCCGCAGTCGGGCTGTCGATGGACTTTACAAGGACTTTTTCCACCGGCTGGAAGGTAACGGGAAACTCCACCTGGTAGTATTGCACAACAGCGCTCCCGATGAAGCCGAGCAACTGGCGGAACGTGTTCATTCCGAATACAACCCGGCCGAACTTTTTATCTCGCTGACCTCCCCCATCCTGGGGGCGCACACCGGCCCGCGCGCCCTGGCATTGTGCGGCTATCGAGAAGGGCAAACCTAATCCCCTGAGGTTTGGATTATCGTTTGACCAAAATCGAGCCGCGTCCGCTGGATACCTGTCTTGCAACTCAGCCCTGTAACGGTGCGGTAGCGATATTCCCGCTTGACCAGGTGCAGGACCAGATCAATATATTTGCCAATTTGCTGCATGGCAAACCCTTCATCGGCGGGCTGTTCAATGCCAATCAACCGCCGCAATATACGAATATCAAACCCATCCTCGACCAGTTCCCCACCGTTGAAGCGATGTACCTGCTGCGCGAGCCGGGGATAACCTTCATAGTGGTTGATAAAGCCAGCTACCCCGATCTGACCGCCCTTGACACTCAACTTGAGGCGGAAGGCCTGGTGCAGCTCACCGACCTGGATCAGCACCGGGTGTATGGATTTGAGAAGTAACGACAAACTCAGTCTCAGGCCCGCAATATGCATTATCGAGCCTGGATGGCTAACCCGCCATCCAGGTGGATCCCACTTGACAAAGTTTATGGATTATTATATCCTATACATATATGTATAGGATAAGAGAACTCCTACAAATTGACCGGAAAATCTTTCATACGAATGATTTAGCCGTGCTTTGGAAGATCGCCAACAGACATACGTTATATATGACGATTTCCCGCTCCATTGAGCGCGGAATTCTTTATCCAATTTATAAAGGCTTGTATGCCACTGCCCCCGTGGAAACACTCAATCCACTGATCCTTGGAAAAGCAATAATCCACCGCTACACCTATCTGACGACAGAAACAGTATTGTCGACCGCTGGTGTGATTTCGCAGGTCGTTTACGACTATACGTATGCGGCAGATATTTCTAAGCGCCTTTCTGTCGGGCCGTGGTCGTTTCGGTATCGTCAACTAAAAGATGAATACCTTTTCCATCCAATCGGGATTGAAGAACAAAATGGAATCTATACCGCATCAGTAGAACGAGCGGCTGCCGATATGCTTTATTTCAGCCCAAAATATCATTTTGATATTCCAGATATCATCGATATTAATAAACTGAAAACAATTAAAGAGGAAGTAGGCTATTAAATGGTTGAAACCAGGCCAGAAGATTTACTACACAAATCTCATCTCAACCGTTTACTGATCGAGATTGTTGATGAACCTCTGCTTGCCCAAAACCTGGCATTCAAGGGTGGCACTTGTGCAGCTATGCTGGGCTACTTAGACCGCTTCTCGGTTGACCTAGATTTTGACTTGATTGATGAACCTAAATTTAATGAATTGCGTCATATTTTTCACGATATATTTAACAAATCAGGAATGTCAATTACTCTGGAATCCGATAAGGTATTATTTTTTCAACTGCGCTATCCGAGCAAACGGGGGCAAAGAAGTACATTAAAAGTCAGTGCCAGCAATATTGTACCCAAAGCGAATAGTTATAAAATTCAATATTTTCCCGAAATTGACCGGCTTATGAACAGCCAGACGATCGAGACTATGTTTGGCAATAAACTAGTGGCGCTTACGGACCGGTTCAAACAACATAGAACCATCGCTGGCCGGGATCTTTATGATATTCACCATTTCTTTATCCAGGGATATGCATACAATCACGATGTTATTCGAGAGAGAACCACCCTTGAACCCCAAGATTATTTTAAAGAATTGCTTGGTTTTATAAAATCGAATGTAAATCAAACCATCATCAATGAAGATCTAAATTCGTTGCTGCCTACTCGTCAGTTCCAACAAATCCGGAAAATCCTAATTCCAGAAACCATTACGCTGCTTGAAAATGCCCTAAGCCAGAACCTGTAACTCCTTGAGGTGGCCTGATAGGGACGAAGGGATCACCTCGCCAGGATGCTCCATAACTAAAATTAAAAACCAGGGATTCTCTATGAACGCATATTCCCTCTTGTGTTGTAGAACTTAAGCTCGAACGCGTCCCCATACAGGATTAGTCCGCCCTTCCGAGGTTTCACCTGAAGGTAAGCAATTCTTGTAAGGATCCGTACCCTAGGGTTAGCAGAGTGGCTGCTCAAATATATACACCCTTCCGGGT
>CALMGN010000117.1 GCA_937863605.1 uncultured Anaerolineaceae bacterium | reverse complement strand
TTCGGATAGGTCACGCTGAGATTGCGTACCTGCAGGGACGGCTGGGGCAAAACGGAGGTCACCGGTCACTCCCCTGTGGGCAGGTAATCATTGGTGTAAGCCTTGGCAAGGTCCAGGGGTTTGCTGATGAGCCCCATATCCAACAGCACACCTTGCGTGTTCTTCCACGATTGGGGATCCGACCACCCCCAGGGCTCCAGTTGATACAGTTCGATGGATGTGGCCAGCACCTCCTTTTGGACTGCCGCATCGGCTTGCGCCAGATTATCCACATACTTGAGCGCAATTTCATAGGCGGCATCCGGGTCAGCGACCGTATCCTGGATGCCGCGGATCACTGCCCGCACCATCCGCCGTACCAGTTCGGGGTCGTCACGCAGCACGGTTTCATTGGTAATCAGTCCGTTTGAAACCATTGAGAGGTAGTCGGATACTTTAATCAGGTCGGTCTCATAGCCCAGGCTGTCAAGCTGCACCGGCTCATTAGCGACGTAGATCACGGCAGCTTGCTCTTGCCCGGCTGTCAGCGCCTCCACCTGGTTGTAACCGATCGAATCCAGGGTGACGTCTTTTTCCGTCAGGCCGCCGGCCATTAATATAGCCCGCAGCCCGATGTAGCTGGCGCCATACAGCCCGGGCAGCCCAATTTTTTTGCCGCGCAGGTCGGCTGGTTGAAGGATGCCTTCCGATTTCAGCGCTACGATCCCGACTGGATAGTCTTTATACCAGGCCATCACATACACCACCGGCAGGTCCTGGGCGCGCCCGAGCAGCACCTGTTCGCCGGAGACAATGGCAAACGGTAGTTGACCGGCGCCTACCAGCGCCACGTTGTCATTTTCCATACTGTAGTCCAGGGTCACGTCCAGACCTTCAGCCTGGAAATACCCTTTTTCGAGCGCAACGTAAAGCGGGGTAAATTGCACGTTAGGGATAAACCCAACCGGCAGGCGAATGCTAACCGCTTCGGGCGTTGGAGTGGGAGAAGCGGCAGGCGCGCAGGCTGCGATCAGGGACAGCAGTACCAAGGAAGCGATTAAATTTCGAAGGGATGTGGGTCTCAAGCGATTCTCCTGAATTTATATTTCTTGCGGCTGGTATTGCCACGAGAGCAACCGTTTTTCCAGCAGCATGACCAGGCCGTAGAGCGCCAGGGCCAGCGTGACCAGGGTGAAGACGGCGACAAAAACCAGCGCGGTGTCATACTGGCCGCGCCCGACATTGATCAGAAATCCCAGGCCGCGGTTCGAGCCGACCAGCTCGCCAATTACCCCGCCAATCACCGAGAGGGTGGCGCCAATACGCAGACCGCCAAGAAAGACGGGCAGAGCTGCCGGGATTTCAAGATATTTCAAGTTCTGCAGGCGGGTGGCGCTCAGCGAGCGCATCAGGGTGCGCAAATCTTCAGGCACTGCGCGCAGCCCGACCACTGTGTTCACCAGCACCGGGAAGAAAACGATCAAAGCGCAGATTAACACTTTGGTGCCCATGCCGGGGCCAAACCAGATGACCAGCAGCGGGGCAATGGCGACGACAGGGATTGCCTGACTGGCGACCAGATAAGGAGCGATCAATTTCTCGAACATGCGCGAGCGGGCGATCCAATAACCGGTGAAGGTCGCGGTTACTGTTCCGGCAATCAGCCCCAGGACGACTTCCAGCAGGGTAGCCAGCGTGTGGCGCAGCAAGGTCCCGTCACTGACCGCCTGAACAAAGCGCTCAAACACGCGGCCCGGGGTGGGCAGAATGAAGGCTGGCAGGTTAGCGGTGCGGGCCAGCAATTCCCAGAGCACCAGCGCCAGAATCATCGAAATGGGCGTGAGAAACAGCCGTGCACGGCGAACCAGTCGGTTCGCTGTCCGCGCAGCGCGCAGCGCGTTTGGAACACTCACTTCCATAAGAAATCCTTTCTTACAGGCGGGTCCGCGTTAAAAACGAAAACCCGAAAACAACAAATTTTCGGGGCAAGGTAGACGCGGCGCGCGCGCAGCGCGCAGCACCGGTCTTATTCGCCTTCTTTCATCCGGACTTTACCGTCGACCCTGGAATTTCACCAGGTCATGCGCTGATTGAAGCGCTCGTGGGTTATCACCACCGATCGGGAATTGGGATCGTGATCCCGCACCCTGCCCCGAAGGCCAAGTATTCAATTAAAGTTGAGTATAGTAGTCGCTGAGCAGGCTGTCAAGATGTGGAATGTCATGGACGCTATTCGTGGAGGTGGAAGTTTGCAACATATAATTGGCTGTTTTCAATCCCTTGTTTTTTCTGTATAATACTTTAGTATTTTGATATACAATTACTGAATATTGGATGTCTTTGAATTCGGGGTGTAATTCTTAGAAATTTCTACCAATTACAAACCGAAAAATTATTGACAATCGTCTTTTATTCACTATAATACTAAGTAACAACATTAACAATCGAATGGGTATTATAAGGCGGCGAAGATCTATGTGCCAGAACATGGTCGCTTGATCCTGAAAGTGGGGGACAGGTGCATAGGGAGCCAGTAGCGAAACCGGCCTTTGGCTGGTTTTTTTGTTTAATACCAGTCGATCCCAAAACAAGGGCGGCGTCGATCCACGAACCCGAAATTGGTCGCTTTCTTTTCCAAGGGGGAAAGCGGGGTGTGGGGAGCCAATAGCGAAACCGGCCCGAATGGTTAGCTTTTACGTCCTTGTACATTTAAATAATCTTTAATCGGGTTTCACCAGCCCCCGCAAACTGCGGGTTATCTTTCCGGGAGCCACGGATAGCGCCCGTATTGTCGCCCCCTTTAATTACATTAGGTCTCTTCCTTTTTTACGAGTGAGGACCAAGGAGTAAACAATGAACACACATCAAATCCCCTTGCACAAAATGTTTCGTGCACTCAGCCGGATCAGCTATATTACCGGAGTGGCTTTTTTGATCGTCTCTCTGGCGATGAGTTTCATCCCAGCGAAGCCGGTAAGCGCAGCGCTGACCACAATTTGGACCACGCGTACCACCTGTAACACTCCGGACCCGCAGGATGAAAATCAATATATCACCGGTGATACGGTTTATGTGCGCGGCACATCGACGGATGCATTTACCGACTTCAAATGGGACATTATGGGCAATCCGGGTGGCGCCAGCACTGATCCAAATATTTTTGTGGCTGGTTGGAACATCGGATCTGGGACAATTATTACAACGGATGCGAATGGCTATTTCTGTTTTCCTGCCTATGTTATTCCACCGGGTGACGCAGGCACTTATACAGTCGATGTGTACCAGTTGACTAAACCCTCCAATTCAAAAAATGATAACTACCGGGTAGGTGAAATTCTCCCGACGTGGACCCCGACCAATACGGCCACTAATACACCAACCAACACGCCTACCAATACACCCACCAACACACCGACCAATACCCCAACCAACACACCGACCAACACACCTACCAACACACCGACCAACACACCGACCAACACGCCGACTAACACGCCTACCAATACCCCGACGAATACGCCCACCAACACGCCGACCAACACACCCACCAACACGCCGACCAACACTCCGACCGATATTCCGACTTTGATCCCGACCAACACGGAAGTACCTCCGACCGAAACGCCTGTACCTCCGACCGAAACACCTGTACCTCCGACCGAAACGCCTTTACCTCCGACCGGAACGCCTGTACCTCCAACCGGAACGCCTGTACCTCCAACTGACACGCCTGAAGTACCGACCAATACTCCGGAACCGCCCACCAACACTCCCGAGGTTCCGACCAACACCCCCGAGGTTCCGACCAACACTCCTGAAACCCCGGTAATTACAGCCACCGAGGAAGAAGCCACTGCAACTCAGGTCAACACCTTGCCGCCGCCTGTCGTACCCAGTAATCCACCTCAGGTCCTCATCCCGGTAACCGGCGCCGACCTCTCCATGCCGGCACCCCTGGCTGACCTGCAGACTGTTTTTGGAAAACTCGGTCTGGCACTGCTCGGCATCGGCCTGGTGCTGCAGGGTCTTTCTAAGAAACTCGAAGAGTAAACGATACTCTGACCCCATAAATTCCTCTCTGGGGGTTCCCAGGGGGGAATTTTTTTGCCATTACGACCCATTCATTCCCCCACTTAAGAAAATGGCCCCTTCACTCGCTGAAGCGGCAGCAATCAGCGCGGAGCCGGTTGGCGCAGGGGTAAATTCTGTGCTAAAATATCACCACTTTGGGGCAGTATGCTTCCATGGGGCGTGGTGCAATGGCAGCACACCAGACTTTGGATCTGTGGATCTTGGTTCGAGTCCAGGCGCCCCAGCCTTAATACCACTCATGAACTCTGAGACAGAATTTTCTGAACAACCGGATGACCCTTCGCCTTGTCGAGGTCAGCTTTGCTGTAGCTGGCAGGTGAAATTCATCCTTAATCGCATAACGTTTGATACCGGGGCGAGATGGACGGCACATTAAACGCGGTCATTTTAGCGGCCGGTTTTGGCAAACGCATGCAGTCCGACTTGCCCAAGGTGCTGCACCCCCTAGCAGGTGTGCCAATGCTCGAACACTGCCTGCGCGCAGTCGCCGGCGTGACCGGTGAACTGCCGGTCGTGGTCATTGGCCACGGCGCGGACCAGGTACGCCAGGCAGTCGGCAGTCATGCACGCTTTGTGCTCCAACCGGAGCAGTTGGGAACCGCCCACGCGCTGCAAATGGCCGAGCCGCTACTGGCCGGTCAACCAGGGCTGGTACTGGTGGCAACCGGCGATATGCCGCTATTAACCGGCGCGACCTTCAATCGCCTGGTCGAAATGCAGCGCAGCAGCCCCGGTCCGATCAGCATGTTGAGCGTGGTTTTACCTGACCCGCATGGTTTTGGCCGGGTGGTACGCGGAGCAGACGGCTCGGTACGCGCCATCGTTGAGGAAGCGCAGGCAACCCCGGATATTCTGGCCATACGAGAGCTCAATGCCAGCGTGTACTGCTTCGATAACCGCTGGCTGTGGGATGCGCTGCGCCAGATTAAACGCTCGCCGAAGGGCGAGTATTATCTGACCGATGTCGTCGGAGTGGCGGTTGAACAGGGATTGCCGGTGCAGGCTCTCATCGCTGACGACCCGCAGGAAGCGCTGGGGATCAACACCCGCCAGCACCTGGCAGAGGCGGCAGCGGTGCTGCGCAGCCGTATCAACGCCCGCTGGATGCTGGCTGGCGTCAGCATGATCGACCCGGTGAACACCTATATTGACGTGGATGTACGCATTGGGCGCGAAACGCGGCTTTATCCGGGAACGGTCCTGCAGGGGGTCGCGGTCATTGGAACCGGCTGCCAGATCGGGCCGGATGCTAAAATTGTAAATAGTGAATTGGGCAACGGCTGCCAGGTATCCTATTCTGTGATCGAAGACAGCCAACTGCCGGATGGGACTATTCTGGAACCGTTTGCTCACCGCCGCAACAACCAGGATGTAAGCCCGTCCCGGGTTTAAGAATTGAGGATATAAAGTTTGGACGTTCAAGTTCTTTGGATCATCGTCGCAGTCGTTTTTGTTTTGGATCTGATTGTCAATGCCATTCGGGTGAGTCTGGTTAATGCCCGGTTGCCGCAGCTGATCACCTTTGGCGCGCAAAATGAGGAACACAGCCTGGAACCCACCCTGAGGATTATCGAAAAAATAAGCCTGCGGGTGGCCTTGCGGTTTATGATCATCATCCTGCACTTTTTGTTGGCGGCGCTGGTGTACCTGCTGCTAACCGCTTATGTTGCCGGGGTTACCATTGGCATTAGCTTGCTGGTCGTGTTCCTGACCGGGCTGGTAGTGATGGCCTTTGAATTCGGCGTGGAGGGAGCAGTCCGCAAGAACCCTGAATCCTGGCTGGTCCGTCTGACGCCCCTGGCGCGCGGTTTGGACGTGATTCTGCGTCCCTTTTCGGGGCTTTACCTGGCGCTGCTGGGTGACTCGGCGCCGGTTGAGCGCACCCCTGGGTCAGTTACGGAAGATGAGCTGAAGAACTGGGTAGAGGCCGGGCAATCATCGGGCGGGTTGGAAAAAGGCGAGCGCCAGATGATCTATTCGATTTTTCATTTTGGCGACACCTTATGCCGCGAGATCATGGTGCCGCGCATCGATATCCTGGCGCTGGAAGCAGACTCCGGTGTCACCGATTCAATCCAGGCGCTGACCCTTTCCGGGCACTCGCGGGTGCCGGTTTACGATGACACCATCGATAATGTAGTTGGCCTGCTGTATGCCAAAGACTTGCTGCGTACTCAGCTGGATGAAACCCCGCCCGAGAGCATCCGCCCGTTCCTGCGGCCAGCTTATTTTGTGCCGGAAGCCAAGAAGGTGGACGAGCTGCTGCGTGAAATGCAAACCCGCAGTATTCACATGGCGATTGTGGTGGATGAATACGGTGGCATGGCTGGACTGGTCACCATGGAAGACATCGTTGAGGAAATCGTTGGAGAGATCCGCGACGAATACGACCAGGGGGAAGAACATCTCTTTCAGCGCATTTCGGAAGACGAGTTCATGCTGAATGGACGGATCGGCCTGGACGATTTCAACGAGATTTTGGGCACCCATCTGGTGACCGAATTGGCGGACACCCTGGGTGGCTATATTTATGGCACCATAGGCCGTGTCCCGACCGGCGGAGAGCAGATACGGGTCGGGGATTGGGATTTATCGGTAGAGCAAGTGAGCGGGCGGCGTATTCGCAAAGTGCGGGCGCAGCGCCAGCCGCTGCAAATCCTTAATGAGGAAAATTCAGATGCCAGTAAACCGTGAAATGGTCAAAGAACTCGTCGCGGCAGCGATTCAAGCGCGCAGCCGGGCGTACGCCCCTTATTCCAATTACCGGGTTGGCGCGGCTGTGCTGACGGCATCCGGCAAGGTGTTCACCGGTGTCAATGTGGAGAATGCAGCTTACCCGACTACCATGTGCGCTGAGCGCGTGGCGATTTTCAAGGCAGTATCTGAAGGCGAGCAGGATTTTGCGGCCATCGCGGTGGTGACGTCTAATGCCGGGATGTCGTGCGGCGGTTGCCGTCAGGTGATGGCTGAGTTTGGGCTGGACACGCTGGTGTTCATCGCGGATGACCAGGGAAACATTGCCCATGAATTGACCGTGCACGAGCTGCTGCCGGGTGCCTTTACGCCCAAAGATCTGCCAAGGGCGTAAGAGAGTTACACCACGAGGTTCACGGGGAATAAATTTTAATAGGTTGTAGCGCAAATTTTCAATTTGCGCAGGCAACCCGAACCGCTTGCCTCCAGGCAACCAGTTAACTGGGACGCAGCAGCGCTGCGCACCTTCAGATATACAATCTTCTCCATGCCTCCGCGGTGAAAATTTTATTTCCCCATCTCGGACTATAATCAAATCATGGCCAAACAGGAACGCAACATCCGGGTGGAAGCGGTTGTCTTACGCCACAGCGATTGGGGCGAGGCGGACCGTTTGCTGGGTTTATACACCCGCGAGGCTGGCAAATTGCGCGCTATCGTCAAAGGCGCGCGCAAATTGCGCTCGCGCAAGGCCGGGCACCTGGAGCCATTCACCCGCGTTCAATTGATGCTGGCGCGCGGCCGCGACTTATGGATCGTCACCCAGGTGGAAACGGTGAACGCCTACCTGCCGCTGCGTGAGGATTTACAGCGCATTGCCCAGGCCAGCTATGTCGTCGAACTGCTGGACCGCTTCACCTACGAGGAAGGCCAGAACCGCCTGGTTTACAGCCTGCTGGTGGATACATTGGCCCGGCTGGCAGAAGCGGACGACTTTTTTCTGGTGGTACGTTTTTACGAATTACAGCTGCTGGACCTGCTGGGTTTCCGACCGGAGCTGGTCAACTGCGTGAGCTGCGGCGAATTGATTAAACCGCAAGACCAGTTTTACTCGGCGCTGCTGGGGGGCGCGTTGTGTCCCAGTTGCGGCCTGCGCGAAATCTCCGCCCGCCCTATCTCCATGCCGGCCCTAAAATTTTTACGCCACTTCCAGCGCAGTACCTTCAGTGAAGCCGCCCGCGCCCAGGTTCCCGCAGGAGCCCGGCAGGAAATGGAAGCGGTTATCCAATACTTTTTAACCTACCACCTGGAGCGCGGGCTTAATTCGCCGGCCTTCATCCGTGAGGTGCGCCGCATCGGCACCAACCTGCCCTGATTCTCACCCGTGGAACACGCGCGTTGGAGAAATTGTGTGAAAGGGGAAACCGATGATTGTCAAAGTTGGCACGTTCAACCTCAACAATCTCTTTTCGCGTTTTAATTTCAAAGGCCGCATCGAGGCGGTTTTGATGGACGCTACTACGGTAAACAGCACCTATTCTTTTGACGATCCATCTGAATATTCTATTCGAACCTTCATGGGGCGGCTGGTAGTTGAAAAAGAGCCTGCTCGCCGGCAAAAAGTGGCCAACCGGCACGCTATGACCTGTTCGATCAAATCTGGTTAAGCCCGGCGCTGGCAACCCGGCAGACCGCTGCCTGGATCAACCGGCGCGCCAATTTGACCGGCGAGGGCAGTGATCACGATCCTGCCTGGGTGGATGTGGACGTCTAAGCGCGGGAACTCTTGTCGGCGTAGGCGGCGTCAAGATCTTCCGGGCGAATTTTTAGATCCGCGAACGAGGAGAAATCCAAATTCTCGGCGGCCAACCCAAGATTAGCCTTCAAACGCCAGAACATCCCCAGGTAGCTGTCGGTGATGCGTGCACTCCAGTCCAGCTTGAGCAGGCCGGCCGTTGAACGGATGGATTCGGCATCCGGTCCTTCGATTTCGCAGAAATTGCCGTAGGGCAATTCATCCAGCACAATTTCCAGGTTTTCGAGTTGGTAGGTGGTGCGCCATTTTTCGTAAATAACCGCCACCTGGTAGCCCAGCGCTTCCAGGATTCGTTGCGCAGCGGAAAAATCACTGACGTCGGTTTCAATCTCCTGGCGCACGTTGACCACTTGTCCGGCAGCGGAGGGACCTTTATAGGTAAGCACCGCGCGCACGTCCTGGCGCAAGCGCAGCACGCGGCGGTCGGTGCTCAAGCTGCCGTCCGGAAGGTCAAAACGCAAGTTGATCTCGTGAACCCGCTCCTGCACCAGGACGCCACCGGCCGCCTGAATCCTCTTTTCCAGTGCTGCCAGACGCAGCAGGTAAAACTTGACTTCGATTTCTTGATCAGACTGGTTCATCGAAATTGATTCCTTCCTCGAATGAGTGCGTAAATGGTACCGGCTAAAATGAGCGCGCAGACGCCCAGTAAAAATGGCCAATTGGATAAAGTGTCGGGAGACTGGGCGATCCATAGACGGTCGACCCACAACCAGATGATCCACCCGCCCAATCCAATCAGGGTCAGCCCCGGCGCCCAACGGATCCGCAGCCAAATGGCAATGCAACCAGCCAGGGCAATCATTCCGATCAGCGCACCGGAAACGGCCAGGTAAAGCGGACCAGGCTGCAAGCCAGCCTGGCTCAGCGCGTCCCAGCGGGTAACCGACTGCTGCAACCGCAGCCAACCGGAAATGGAGAGCGCCATCAAGCCAAAGGTCAGCAGTTTAAGCCACCATGGTCGGCGTGAAGGGATCGCTGGTTCAGGGTTCAACGGAAGGTGATCTCCCAGAGGTGGACGTGAGCGGGCTCAGAATCGCGGATGTTGCGAATTTCGATCTGGATCGCGCTTACCATGCGGGTTTCATAAAAATCCAAAGAAAGGTTTTGCGGCGCCGGGCTCTCACTGGCTTCAACGCTGAAACTGCGCGGCAAGCTCTCGCCCTCAATATAAACCAGCGCGGACACCCGGGTAGCAACGCCGCCGACCCGTAATTGTAATCCATCCAGCGGGCGCGCTTCGGCAAAGGTGATATTGATTTTAAACGGGTTGGCCTCGTATGTGCGAATCAGGCTGGCGGGGTCGCCATCGAAAGCCTGCTTGATCTCACCCATGTCAAGATTGGAATACGCCACCGCTGCCATAGTCCCGTCTTGCAAAAACAAGGTGTCTTCCGTCAACTCTCGGCGCAAATTGCGTTCCTGCTCGAAAACGGCTTCGGCATTATCCACATAAGCCAGGTGCGTGAAGTAAAATCCGGGCTGGCCGTTGGGGTAGTTGACGGTTCGCTCAATTGCGACGGTTTCAAATTTTCCGCTGGCGCGGACCTGGGCCAACTCCTCGGGCAGCAGGATAAATACTTCGTCTGCCCCAATCGGGGTGTACTCGCCCAGGTGACCTGCCACAGAGCCGAGGCTGAAGGGCAGCGGGTCGTCAAAGAAGAACCGGGCGATCACGTCGGTGCCATTGGCCCAGGAAGGGCTGAGCAGGATGCGCGCCTGAGGATTTTCATCCAGGTAGCTGCGCACCGCTGAAAACAAGGAGTCCCCGCCGTATTGCATGCCAGCCAGACCGTAATCGTCGAACCAGGTCGGACCGTTGACCAGAGCGTCGTGCGCCATGAAGCTGCCGGCAGCACCCATAGCGATAAACACCATCAGCGAGAGGCCGAGGAAAACGCGTTCACGCAGTTTAGGCTGCCGCAGCCGTAGGACCATCCACTCCAGAGCAGCGGAGAAACCAATCCCACCCAGCAGCGCCGCCGGTATGACCATGAACAACAAGCGGGTAATGCCCAGACCTACCAGTGCAGCACCGGCGGGGACCGCGAGGAAAGCGGCCAACACGACCCGGTAAGCAGGGTTTCGATTGCGCGCCAGCGCTAGCCCAAAACCGAAAATCACGAACGGCAGCGCCGGCAGCCACAGGAAACTGTAACCCTTCATGATATGGCGCACCAATCCGTCCGGGGTGGGGTCGTACCAGTACAGCGGGTTAATCCCGCGCAAATACTCGTGACCGTAACGGGATAATTTCTCGCGCAGGGGTAGTTCCTGAATCCAGTAGGAATCCAGGATGGCCAGGTGGCGCAGCATCTCTCCCGGGTGATTGATTTGGAAGCGCAGGTAGGGGACTGCCAGCGCCAGAGCCAGGATGATCCCGCGCAGCACGATTTTTCGCTGCTGCCAGTGGTACCGAAGATCCACTATGAATAACAGCACCGCGGTCAACGCGATGACGGCCTGCCCCGGGCTATAGCTGTAAAACGTCAGTGCACCAAAAACCACCGCAGCATAAAGGTAGCCCGTTTTGCCCTGGCGGTAGAGTAGATAGCAATAGAGGAAGGCGGCGTAAAAACTGACCGCTAAAACGGTCTCGAACGCCGTCCGCGAGTGCAGAAACCAGGTTGGGGTTACCGCCAACAGCAGGACGCCAACCCAGCCAGAGCGGCTGCCAAAAGCATTTTTCAGGGCTAATCCGATGCTCAGCGCCGCGAGCAGCGATACCAGCACCGAGACAGCGCGGGTGACAAAGATGCTCTTGCCAAATACCAGCGTCGGCAGCACCTGCAGGTAAACGGATGTGCTCAGGTTATATTGCCCGCCGTTCTTAAAGAAGGTGGGCAGGAATTCGCCTTCCGGGCTGCGGAATTGGTTGTGGATCAGGTCGGCGGCGGTGACGGTTTGAATCGCTTCGTCGGTAAAAAAGAAGATGGGGAAGTGCGCCAGGCCGATCAAACGAATTGTCAGGTAAACAACCAGAGCAGCGGCAAACAGCCAAATCGGCCAGCCAGGCGTCCGAAAGGACCAGGGTGGGCGGCTGTGTGGCCGTAGAACTGGCGGTGAGTCGCTCGGGAGCGGTTGTGGAGCCGGGTTCTCCAGCGTGATTACGCGCTGTTCGAGCGCAGTGCCATCCGGGGAATGGGAATCCAACGTAACCCGCAGCCGGGTACCGGGCGCCAGTTCCAGGTTGATATGGAGCTGCGCTTCCTCAGAATCACCTGCCTGGGTTTGGTTTAGCGTCGGGGATGGCGGTTGCTGGAACGATTCCTCATCGTCCATGGTGGAAGTCCCTTCCTGGAAAAGATTATAGCATGGGGTCATCGGGTCATAATTTAAAGGCGACACCCCTTGTTTTGGCTCCTCGTGCGAAGGATTTCTTGACAGACAACAAAAGATGCATATACTGGCATTAAATCCTTGCCACGGGGGCATTCAGCATTGCGGAACGAAGTATGAAACAAAAGTTCCTTTTTAAGGACTCAACCTGGAATATTCTTACCGTCCTGGTGCTGGCAGGTGCATTAGGGTTGGCTGCGGCTGTTTTGATCGTCTTTGTTAATCCCTACAGCGCGCTGAATCCCCTGCCGCCAGGCGGCCTTCCAGACCGTTTGGTGCTGCCTACTGCTACAATCACCCTTCTGGCGCTGCCAGCCACCTGGACTGAAACCCCTGACCCGGCCACGGCAACGCCAACCATTACCGATACGCCTACCGACACGCCGACCTCTGAGCCCACTTTTACCTCTACGCCCACGGATACCCCTACCGCGACGCCAACCATCCGCATTATCCGCCGTACAGCCACCCGTACCCCGACCCGGTCGCCTACGCCAACTCTGACCCCGTGGCTGCCAACGGCTGTTCCGCCAACCCATACACCGGAACCCTCGGCAACCCCTGAAACTCTAGTTCCAACAGCTCCTGGCATTACCCCATAGTGAAATTTGGATGCAGGTCTGATGGACGGCATTCACGCATCCGCAAGTCCGCCCCGGCGTGTTTCTATGGTAGGATTAATCGTCTCGGCGGTGTTCCGCCGGGCGTTTTCTGGGTATTATCTCCGTATTTTGGACATGATCCGATGAGCGATTCGATTGACCGCGACACCTTTGACCACCTGGTCGGTCTGGCAGCGCTGGAGCTTGACCAGCAGCAAGCGGATTACCTGCTGCGCGAACTCAACAACCAGCTAAAAGCTATCCGGGAGCTGGCAGCCATCCCGCTGGACGAGAGCGTTCCCGCCAGCCTGCACGGCGTTCCCTACGTCAGCTCCGTCAGCCCGGAGCTGCGCGAGGATGTCTGGCAGCCCCATCCCAACCCGGAAGAAATCATTGCCCAGGCGCCGGACACCCGTGATGGTTACATTGTTGTCCCCGATATTCCCCACACCACGCTGGATTGAGCCCCCATGGAATTATGCGATATCCCTGCTTATGAATTAAGCCTGCTGCTGCGCCAGAAGCAAATTTCAGCGGAGGAAATTACTCGCGCTTGTCTGGAACGCATCGATGCGGTCGATGGACGGTCTGGCGCCCTGGACTCAGGCAGCCTGACGCCCGAGGATGAGCAAAAGGTCCACGCGTTCATCACCATCACCCGCGAAAGCGCCTTGAACCAGGCCCGGGCGGTCGACCAGAAACTGGCCGCCGGGGATGATCCCGGCCTGCTGGCGGGCATTCCCTTCACCACCAAAGATATTTTCTGCGTGCGCGGCACACCCTCCACTGCGGCTTCGCGCATTTTGGCCAATTACACCGCACCATACACCGCCACACCCGTGACGCGGATGGAAGCAGCCGGTGCGGTCATGCTTGGCAAGGTCAACCTTGACGAGTTTACCTACGGTTCCTCCAATGAATCCTCAGCCTTCCAGCCAGCGCCGCGCAACCCGTGGAACCCGGCGCATGTTCCAGGCGGATCATCGGGCGGCAGCGCATCCTCGGTGGCTGCTGGCGAAGCCGCGCTTTCACTTGGCACCGACACTGCCGGCTCGATCCGCCAACCGGCGGCTTTCTGCGGGGTGGTGGGCGTCAAGCCGACCTATGGGCGGGTCTCGCGCTATGGGTTGATTGCCTTTGGCTCCTCGCTGGATTGCCCCGGACCGGTGGCGCGCAATGTGGTGGACGCCGCCTTGATGCTGCAGGTCATTGCCGGCGCCGACCCGCGTGACTCGACCGCTGCCAATGTACCGGTGCCCGATTATCTGGCGCAACTGGACGGGGGCGTCAAGGGGCTGCGCATCGGGTTGTCACCGGACTATTTCCGCATTGCTTTCCCCGACCCGCAAACCGGCGAATACCGCGAGCAACCGCTGCCGGTGGATATCGAAACGCCGGTTCTCCGCGCGGCAGAAGTCCTTGCCAGCCTGGGAGCCGAAATTGTCGAGGATGTGCCCATGCCTAATACGCGCTACGGCATTCCAGCTTATTTTGTCATCAGCCGGGTCGAAGCAGCTTCCAATTTGCACCGTTACGACGGCGTCAAATACGGCTACCGCACGCCGCAGCGGACTGGCGATCTGACCAAGCTTTACCGCCAAACCCGCAACGAAGGGTTCGGCTTGCAGCCCAAGCTGCGCATTTTGATGGGCATGTATGTCAGCGCAGCGCAGTACTCGGCGCAATATTACCAGCGCGCCTTGCGGGTACGCACCCTCATTCGCCGCGATTTTGAGCAAGCCTTTGACCGCAGCGGCAAGTACCGTCTGGATGCGCTGTTGACTCCCACCACGCCGACAACGGCTTTCAAAATGGGCGCGGTTTACGGTGATTCGGTGCTGATGCAGTACGCCGACCAATTGACGGTGCCAGCCAACCATGCCGGTATCCCCGGACTTTCGCTGCCAGGCGGGCTGGACGCTGAGCGCCTGCCGGTTGGCATTCAATTGCTTGGGCCGGACTTTAGTGAAGACATGCTGCTGCGCATTGGGCGGGCGTATGAACTGGCCACCCAGACCGAAGACTGGCGCAAAGTCAAACCATTGGTGCTGCGCTGAGCCGCAGCGAACTGGTAGCTTACAACCTGCCTCTAAACCCTGCATAGAGAGTGCCCGTTATGAATGATTACGAAGCCGTCATCGGGTTGGAGACCCACATCCAGCTCAATACCACCACCAAAATCTTTTGCGCCTGCAAAGCCGACTCCTGGTTTGACCCGCCCAACACCAACATCTGCCCGGTGTGCACAGGCATGCCTGGTGTGCTGCCGGTATTGAACAAGGCTGCAGTTGAAAAAGGGGTGGTGCTGGCTTCCGCTATGCACGCCGAAATACGCCCGCTGTCTTACTTCGACCGCAAGAACTACTTTTACCCCGACCTGCCTAAAGGCTACCAGATTTCACAGTACGACCAATCGCTGGCGTTTGGCGGCTACCTGGATTTGCCCGTCCCGCCAGCCAATGGCCAACCGGCTTACATTCGCAAAGTGAGCATTCACAAGCTGCATCTGGAAGAGGATGCCGGCAAGACCAAAAACGCTGGCAATGAACGCCTGATCGATTTCAACCGCTGCGGCGTGCCGCTGGTCGAAATGGTCACCGGACCGGACCTGCGCAGCGCCGATGAGGCCGCGCAATACCTGATGCGCTTGCGCCAATTGCTGCGTTGGCTGGGGGTTTCAGAAGCGGACATGGAAAAGGGGCACCTGCGCTGTGACGCCAATGTCTCGATCCGTCCGCGCGGGGCGGCCTACCTGAACCCCAAGACCGAAATCAAGAACGTCAACTCCATCGAAGCTGTGCGCAGTGCCATCGAAAAGGAAATCGAACGCCAGATACGTGAAGTGGAAGCCGGACATCGCATCGAGGCCTGGACGCTGGAGTGGGATGAGGATGCCGGCGTGCTGCGCAAAATGCGCTCCAAGGAGACAGAAGCGGATTACCGCTACTTCCGCGAGCCCGATCTGCTGCCGATCCGGTTGGATGACGCCTGGAAAGCCGATATCCTCAAGGCGCTGCCTGAACTGCCGTTGGTGCGCCGTCAGCGTTTTATGGATGCTTACGGCTTGCCGGAATACGATGCCGATATCCTGACCAGTGAACGCAACCTCTCGAATTATTTTGAGAGCGCAGTCAAAGCCTACGGCAGCGATCCAAAGCGCGTTTCAAATTACCTGATGAACGATGTGCTGCGCATGCTGAATGAGAGCAGCAAAACCGCTGACCAGCTGCGCTTGACGCCGCTTTTCCTGGCGGAGATCATCAAACTGGCCGACACCGGCGCGGTTAATACCTCAACTGCCAAGAGCCTGCTGCAAAAGGTGGAAGAGAGCGGCAAAGCGCCGGCTGAAATCGTCGCGGCGGAAGGCTTGGCCAAAGTCAGCGATGACTCTGCCATCCGCGCGGTGTGTCTGGAAGTGCTGGCGGAAAGCCCGAAGGAAGTCGAGTCCTACAAGGCGGGTAAGGTCACGCTGATGGGCTGGTTTGTCGGGCAGGTGATGAAAAAGATGCGCGGCAAGGCCGATCCGACCCTGGCGCGCACCATTTTGGAAGAATTGTTAGCCTGACGGCTTATTTACGGCGGGCAGCCCGCGTCTGACCGGGGGACGGGCGGTGATGCCCGCGTTTTTTGGGCTGGCGGGCTTCAGTGCCGATCCAGACGCCGAAGTGCGGCAAAATTCGGCGGTGCAGCAGCAGGATCAATGCCGTCATGCCAAAGGCGATGGCAAAGATCAGCAGTGCGCTGCTGAGCTGGTTCATTAAGGCCGGCTTGATCAGCATAACCACTGCCAGCGTGAGCATCAATATTCCGCCGATCAGTTTAAGGATGCGCCCGTGTTTTTCCTCAAGACGCGAGGCTTTGAGGGTAAAGACAGCCACCAGAAAGATCGCCAGTTCGTCCAGCTGGTAAATTACCATGTAGAGCAGCAAGAGCAGCGCAAAATTGAGCGGCGTGACATTCTGTGAGGCCAGGATGTTGCTCCACATCACCGGGAAGCCGGCGGTGCAGGTAAATTCGACCAGCGAAACTCCGGCTGCCAGTGCAACCGTGGCTGCCGCCATGCCCCAGAAAGATTTGCTGTCCATCACGCGCCGGATGCCCTTGGCGATGCCCGGCTTTTTCTCGTCAGCGATGGTGAAGGATACGCCCTCTTTGTACCAGAAGTAATCTTTGACGTTGATGATGGCGAAGAATAGCGCTACCACCGCCACCAGGATTTGAATCCAGCCCATGAAGCTGACAAAACTGAGGATGGTGAAGATGCCAGCGATAAACAGCGCATACGCTGCGGCAGTCACGGTCAAAAAGATGCCGCCGATGATCAGCACTTTCTTGCGTGAACCGGTATGCAGCGTCAGCGCCAGCAGCATGGTGAGCACCCACACCGAGCACGGATTGAATCCGTCCACAAAGCCGATCAGCGCGGTGC
>CALMGN010000116.1 GCA_937863605.1 uncultured Anaerolineaceae bacterium | reverse complement strand
CGCTGAGTCTGGTCAAGCTTTTGTTCCTGCACATGCAGCACTTCGCGCGCGTGGGTGACGTCCCCCTGCAGGCGGTGCCAGTGGTAGCCGTACCAATCGCGCAGCAGAATTTGTAAGTCAGCTTTGATCCGGTCATACTCGATCGCCCGGGTTGCCTGACGTTCGAGGCTCTTCAGCCGCGGCTCCAGCTCGCCCAAAATGTCGAGCACACGTTCCAGGTTACGACGGGTGGCGTCCAGACGGTTGATGGCTTCCTCGCGCCGCGAGCGATACAGGCCAATTCCGGCGGCTTCTTCGAAAAACCGGCGGCGTTCCTCGGGTTTAAGTGCCAGGGCGGCATCCACCAGTCCTTGTCCAATGACGGTATAGGTGCGCTCGGCCAAACCCGATTGCGCCAGCAGTTCTGAAATTTCTTTCAGGCGCACCCGTTGGCCATTCAATACATATTCATTTTGTCCGTCGCGGTACGCCCGGCGTGCGAGCAAGACTTCACTATAGTCAATCGGCAGCCAGCCGTCATCGTTGTCAAAGGTGATCGAGGCTGACGCCATACTGGCGCGTGGCCGCTGCTCGGAGCCCGAGAAGATCATGTCCTCGGTTTTCCGCCCGCGCAGCAGGCTGTAAGATTGCTCCCCCAGTACCCAGCGCAGTGCATCAGCGATGTTGGATTTGCCGGAACCATTTGGCCCGACGATGGCGGTAATGTTTCCGGGAAATTCAAAAACGGTCCGACTGGCGAACGTTTTATACCCGTGTAATTCTAGCGATTTCAAGCGTGAAAGCATGCAGTTTCCTGTCGGGTGCGAGATTTCTATTCAACCAGCCCAAGTTTGAGGAGCGCCATGCGGGCAGCGGCCTTGGCTGCCGAAGACTTGCTTGGACCAGTGCCGTTCCCGTAAACCGTTCCGGCGATGACGACTTCCAATTCAAAAATCTTCGAATGATCGGGACCATGGGAGTTGCGGGTAATGTAAAGCGGCGCCTGGAACCCCTGCGACTGCGCCCACTCTTGCAGCAGGCTCTTGGGGTCTTCGTTTTTATGGTTGACCAGGATATCTTCGGCAGCTTCCTGCAGCAGCGGGTGCATAAATGCATTGACCGCGTCGATGCCGGAATCCAGGTACAAAGCCCCAACCACGGCCTCGAAAGTGTCGCACAGCAGCGCCGAACGGTATCGGCCGCCGGCTTGCACTTCGCCACGCCCGAGCCGCATGGCATCCCCCAGTTTGATTATACGTGCGAAAACCGCCAGCTGTTCGGTATGAACCAACGCTGAGCGCATACGGGTCAGATCTCCTTCAGCCATCTCGGGATATTGATGGTACAACCACACCCCGACAATAAAATCGAGGATGGCATCCCCCAGATACTCCAGACGCTCGTTATCCTCCAGGGCTTCGGTATGCTCATTGAGGAAGGACCGGTGGGTTAACGCCCGGCTGAGCAAGAGCAGATCCTTAAAATTTAAATGGAGCCGGTTTGCCAATTCGGCAGGCGACTCTTGTGCTTGCAATGCAGCAAGATTGTCCATCGAGTCCTCCAAGGAACTCGGGAAGCGGAAGCCACCTCAGCCATTCGGTTCAAGTAGCTCGCGCTCCACCAGTTCTGTTGTATGACCCTCGAATAGAGGGTTTCAGCTTGCAGAAATATATTTTAACCCATTTCCGCTCAAAACGGCAACTGCCGGCTGCGGCAGATTATTGTGCAGCTCCCGGTAAGCTGCCCACACCAGGGCAGAGGTCGGTTCAACGTAATACCCGCGGTGGGCTAACTGCCGGTAGGACAATTGAATATCCGCTTCGGGAATGGAGATGAATGTCCCTCTATCTGGCGAGATGTGCTCGATCAATGCCCTAGCGCGTACCGGCGTGCGCACGCGTACGCCCTCCGCCAGGGTCGGCAGCTCTGGTGCGGATTGCATGGCATCCAGACCGTGCTCAAAGGCGCGTACAACTGGATCGCAAGCTGCGGCCTGCACCCCAACATAATACGGCTCGGTTATTATTAATCCCGCTGCTACCAACGCCTGGAATCCGCGCGCAATACCGAGCAGCAAGCTGCCGTGGCCTACCGGGGCAATCAGCGCGGCCGGTGCGGTGCGCCCCAATTGCTGCCAGATCTCATAGGCAATCGTGGCAATACCCGCCAGACCAAACGGTAAATAGGCATGGCTGGCATACGGCGCCCCCTGCTCAACCTGGGTCAGTACAGCTTTGGCAGCTTCAGAGCGCGGCCCAGGAATGGGCATGAGGTCCGCACCATAAGCATCGATTTGCTGGCGTTTCGGACCGGATGCGGATTCTGGAACGTACACTTGCCCGGGCAGTCGCACCAGTGCGGCATAAGCCGCGAAGGAAGCGCCGGCATTCCCGGATGAATCTTCAACCGCCTGCTTGACGCCGCGCGCCAGCAGCTGACTGATCAGTACCGCGCTGCCGCGGTCTTTGAATGAGCCCGTCGGGTTGAGTGATTCAAACTTGAGACCAAGTTTTTCGCCATTAAAATCTTCCCACAGCAGCGGTGTATTCCCCTCGCCGAGGGTGACAATGGGCGCCCCACCCGGGAGTTCAAAGGAATGGCGGTACTGCCAGTAACCCGGCAAACCCGGTTCGAGTTCGTCGAGCGAAAATTGGAAGGGTCCGTCATAATCAAATACGCCGCTGCAAATCGGGCAGCGAAACGGCACACCCTGTACTGGGTAAGGTGTACCGCAGTCAACGCAGCGAATATTGGGCATTGACTGGTTAATCTCCTTTATGGGGATGGTAATCGCCCTCGATCCACACCTCGCCGCTGGAAAGGATCTCTTTCTTCCAAATCGGGACGATTTCCTTCAGGCGGTCAATGCCGTAGCGGGC
>CALMGN010000115.1 GCA_937863605.1 uncultured Anaerolineaceae bacterium | reverse complement strand
AAATTTTCTTCCCGCCCCTCTACCCAACCTACGTCTGCAGCGTGATAACGGAAGACCGTTGGATGGATTTCACCCGCAGGGCGAAATCCATCCAACCAGGTTAATTTACTGCTGTTTCAGCTGGCAATTCAACATCCAACTGATGCCGAAACGGTCGGTGAGCATGCCAAAGCGGGCGCCCCAGAAGGTAGTTTCCAATGGCATGGTGACTGTTCCGCCGGCCGACAAGGCGCTAAATAAGCGTTCTTGCTCACTGGCATCGCTCAAATCCAGGCTTAAAGACACCATGTTACCGGGTGTTGCGACAAATCCCGGCATGCCGTCCGCGGCCATAAAATGAACATCCTGGGCTTTTAATTCGGCATGGATGATGTTGTTTTTGAACTTGTCATCCACCTGCATATTGGCTTCAGCGTAGGACTGCATGGATAGGAGTTCGCCTTTGAAGACATCCTTATAGAAATTCATCGCTTCGCGGGTATTGCCAGCGAAATTCAAATAGGGATTCAAGCTTTTCATGTAAATTCCTCCTAAAGCGGTGTATTGTAGAGCGGTTCACGCTTGCACGAGCTATAAATATACACCGAATGGACATCAATTTCAATATTGTTTATAAAATATATACACAATTCCATTAAGGGCTGCAACAACCGTGACCCTCAAGCCACGAGCCGCATCAGGTTCACCGCATCAGACGTATAAATCTATTTTATTTTTTCGCCAGCTAACCGCCGTACATTTCCCAGGCAGCAGGATCCCTGCGGGTTGCGCAAGTCGCAGGCGCACTGATCGGCTTGAATACCGGCATTGATTTCAGCGATGATTTCCTTCGCTTCCGCAGGAGAGGAAGTCCGGATTTCACCGGCGGTGTGATAAAAACAATAGCACACCTTCACATTTTCTCTATCCGGCTCCTTTTGGTACACCCGTTCGCGGACCTGGTCGGTGGTGAAGCGGCTGCTGCCGTCAGCATTGAAATAAACCACCGGGCAGGTCTCAGTCCGGCAGAAATAATATTGGCTATCCTGAACCAATCGCAGGGAAACCGAAAGCAAGGATTTGACCGTCTGCCCGGCGACGATTTTCCCTTTTTGACCGCAGTCAGGGCAAAAAGCATCGATCCGCTCGGCGGGTTGGGTCGATGAAGGTTGAGGAGTTGCGTTAGGTGAACAACAATTATCCATACCACTAAAGTCCATGCAACAAAAGGAGCACCTTAATCGGATTATAAGAAGGTATTATAAATCGGAGTGGTCGCTCTGTATGAAAGGTGTATTACATAAGTACAGCAGACTCTTTCTCAGGCAACAGACCGGGGATGTAAAAACCGATTATAGCGGCAAAGATGGAAATAAAGAAAAACGGGTTGCCCGGTTCGATGGGGTGGTAGAGAATTAAAGCCATGATCAACGGCACGAAGGCTCCAATCAGTGTCCCTACCAGGCGGAGGATCCATACGGGTTTGATCTTGAGCCAGCGCCAGTGAATTGCCACCCAACCGGTAAGGAAAATGCCAATCGTAAAGCATATTCCCAGAATAAAGATGAATACGCCTGGGCGGGTTGTGATAAAGGTGTCAGTGATGGGGAAAATGAGAGAGAAAATAAAAGTGACCACCTGCGACATGATGTACTGCAGCAAGACAATCCCCGGCCAAATTAAACTTATCCGCGACTTCGGTTTCTCGTCCATTTTTTGCTTTCCCTCCCTTACATGTGGCGGCTATCAGATCCATAGTCAGCAAGGATATTGGCAAGCGGGCTAATCCCGGCCTGACAGGCTGTTACCCTCCAGATGAATAACCTATATCAGCGATATGGCTATCATAGAGAATTC
>CALMGN010000114.1 GCA_937863605.1 uncultured Anaerolineaceae bacterium | reverse complement strand
ACTCTGTGAGTGAGCTTGTCGAAGCATGGTTGCTGCCCGCAGGGCACTCTGTGAGTGAGCTTGTCGAAGCGCCGGCGGGCAGGAGCGGCAATGTCCTAAATCGCGCCCCACTCTCAGGATTTTTGGTGCGGCATGCCTACCAGAGGTTTGACGCTCGTTTGCTGCTGCAAGGGAATCCGAATAGTAAAGACACTACCTTTGCCCAACTGGCTTTCGACCAGCGCCTCGCCGCCGTGGCGTTCCGCAATCGACTTGACGATTGCCAGCCCAAGGCCAGTACCGCGCTGCTCGTGAGCTTCGCGCCGTCCGCTGCGATAAAATTTTTCAAACAACCGCGGCAGGTCTAACGGAGCAATACCAATGCCGGAATCGACCACCTGGAAGGCGAGTTTATCTTCCTGCACCACCAACCGGACAATGACTTCTCCGCCTACCTTGGTATACTTGATCGCATTTTCCACCAGGTTGATCAAAGCCTGTTGGATAAGTGCCACATCAGCAGTCAAATCCGTCGGCAGGGCTTCAACCAGCGGTTCGATCGCCAGCCGAATTTTCTTCTGGTTCGCTTGCGGTGTAAGTTGATTAATCACCTGGTCCACCAGGGCTTCCGGTTGCAGCTTGCCAAGCTTGAGTTTTATACCTGAGTCCAGCCGGCCCAGATCAAGCAGATTGTTGACCAGTCGGCTCATATCCTCGATGCCGTGGACCATTTTTGCGACATAACTCTTTTGCTGGTCGTTCAGCTCCCCCACCATCGACATCATGGTGGTGTATCCGCGCATCAGCGCCAGTGGCGAACGCAGATCATGGCTGACGGTTGCCACAAAGTCGGATTTGATCGAGTCGAGTTCTTTGTAATGGCTGATGTCGCGCATCACGCATACTTTGCCGATCCGTTGATTCTCGCCCATCACCGGCGCCACAGCCGCATGGTAGATGTTGCCATTCGGCAATTTCACTTCTCGTGTGGCTATGCGCAGTTCAATGGGTGCAGTCAAGAGTGCCGCCAGGTCCGGTGATGAGACCACTTCCTGCGCCGGCAGCCCAACCGTTGCTGATGCGATCAACCCGGACACCTGCATCGCGGCTGGATTCAGCAGCAACAGGCAATCTCGGTCGTCGAAAACCATAATCGGTTCCGGATTGGAAGTTAATACAGCCTCAAGCCGGCGCCGGCCTATCTCCGCAGAGGCGTACAGGTTGGCATTGGCAGCTGCTACCGCTGCCTCACCGGCCAGGGTCGAAAGAAAGCGTACCTCTTCATCCTCGAACCGCCTTGGCTTTTGGTAGCCTATCCACAGCGCACCATAATAGGTGTTCTCGTGATATAACGCCAGCGCTATCAAAGCTGCCGGGTGCATCTGGTGGCTTAATGAGGAGATGCGCCGCACCCGGGTGGTATTTTGAATGGTCAACACTTCCTGTTGGCGCATCAGGTCGAACACCTGAGTGTCCAGGTGAGAAAACTGATCGGCAACAGGCCCGGCACTGATGGTGACCAGTTTGTCCCCGGCGATATCCATCCGGACGCCCTGGATCAGCACAGCCCGCGCTGAAACCGCATCTTCGCTTAACGCCGCTTCCAGAATGGGGCGTACAGCATCGTGAATATCCAATTTGGCAGCCACGCCCTGGCTTACGTTGAGCAGCTTGTTCAGCTCATCCAGCCGTGCCTTCAGGCTAAGGCGCATTTGCTCGAATGATTTGCCCAGCGCGCCAATCTCGTCCACGCCCGTCACCGGTGCTGACGACGATAACTCCCCTTGTGAGATCCGGGTTGCCTGTCCCCCGAGTTGTTTTAGCGTTTGTGTAACCGACCCCAGGGAGAAGCGCAGCAACACATAGGCCAACACGGTGAACAATCCCAGTATGGCTAACAGCGGGACAGCAATTTCCAGTGAGGTTTGTTGAGCTACCCTGGATGGCATGGTTGCGACTACCGCCCAGGGCCGGCCAACCACCGGCTGGTAATATACCATCTGGCGGGTACCCGTGGCGGAAAAATCTTCGAAAAACACTGGTCCGCCATTAATCTTGTTCGTGTATAAATCCGTGCCGGTCAAGGCGGTCGATTCGCCAGTACGGAAAAGGATTTGGCCGGCATCATCCAAAATGAAGCCTTCGCCGCCATCAGCGCCAAGAGACGAGAGAGCGGTTAACGCCGGCTGGGTGAATGGATTGATTTTCAAGTCAGCCCGCCCGAGCAAAACCCCCTGGGCGGTCCCAGCTTCGTTCAAAATCGCGGCGATGAACGAAATATTTCCCCCGGTTTCGGTCGATGCGGGGGGTACCGTGTATATTTGTAGGCGAATGCCTTTGTTGGCCAGTCCGATCGCCAGTTCTTCTTCATCGGTCAAATCGGTTGCAGAAAAATTGGATTGGGGGTAACTCCCCCGGATGTTTCCGGCAGCATCGAACAGCGTTAACTGGTGAAAATAGGATATTGCCCGAATATTGTCTGCCAGAACGTCTTCAACGCCGTCATCCGGCGTGTTGACCAGGTCTGGCGTGGCCATGTTAAGGATAAAACTCTGCCCGGCTTCCAGGAAATACGGCACACTTTCCGCTGCAATTCGAGTGGTATTGCCAAGCCGGTCTTCCATCATCTGGCGGGCAGCATAGCCAGCGACCAGCCAGTCCGCCAGGGTCAGTACCAATACCAAAATCAAAACCATGGGCAGGGTGATGGTCATGAAACGGGTTTGCAAACTGGTTTCAGCTGGAGAAGGCACCAAACGCGCAGGACGCAGCCATAAAAGCGGAACAAGCCAATAGATCAATTGAGCCAGGAAACCGGCGGTGTATAGCGGGAGAATTTTGGCGAATATCTGCAGCCAATATTGAGCCAGTGCAAAGTCCAGGCGTTCAGCCAGAGACCCCGGAATGCTCAAGAATGCAATCAGTAGAAAAACCGGGATATAGGCCAGTGACAGTAATATTGCCGCGACAAATGGCTGCCGCAACCAGCGATAAAATCCCGTCCGGTAGTTCTGGCGGACTGCAGCTCCGTAGATCAACGCCAGACCGGCGACTTCAAGGGGAGTGAATAGGCTGTGGGTGACAAACATCCCCAGGACCAGACCGCTGATCAGGCCAACCAGGCCTGCGCTAGTCACCCCAACCATCCCGCCAGCCAATACCCAGGGGATGGCGCTGAGCAGGAATACCAGCGGCTGCTCGGCCTCTATGGGCAGATTTGGAATCGGCAGGGCGCCAGATTGGGGTAAATAAAAATTAACAAAGATCAATGTCAGCAGTGTGCTGACACAAAAAAACAAGGTCAGGCTCCACTGTTGGACTGATCTCCCAACCGTGTAATCACGCAAACGAAAAAACCCCCATGTCAGGACACCAGCCAGCAAAAATAGGCCAATCCAGCTGCTTATCTGAAAGGGCAAATCGAAGTACGGCTGCGAGGAATACGGGTTGAAATCAATCAGCATGGATATTAACCGCGTCAAGCGATGTCAAAATTATAGCATCGAGGAAAGGCGAGACGCCGATTTTCCGACCAGGAAAAAATATCAAATGTGGGAAACCAGGCGCATGTTCCCGATGGTCAGGCTGCATCCCTGTGATTTTTCCTCTCCAGCCGTGTGACCCCTGGGTTTGTTCGGATCAGGGTTATGCCTTTTCGACGAGTTCAAGCGCACGTTCTACCACCTGGTCGATGCTTAAACCTTCCGAATCGAGGATGATCGCATCCTCGGCTGGTTTTAGTGGAGCGAGTTTTCGGCCAGAATCATATGCGTCGCGCTTGCGCAGAGCCGCAAGAATCCGTTTGAAATCAGCAGTATCACCGCGGGCGGTTATCTCGTGGAAGCGGCGCCGGGCACGTTCCTCGACCGTCGCAATCAGGTAAATCTTCAACCCGGCCTCAGGAAAGACGACCGTACCGATATCGCGGCCTACCATCACCACTCCGCCGCGTTGTCCAATGCGCCGCTGCTGTAAGGTCATAGCCCGGCGTACCCGGGGGTAGGCCGAGATCTGCGAGACATTCGCGTCCACTTCCGGTGTGCGAATATCCCAGGTGACATCTACACCATCAATGCACACATCCGCATTCCTACCATCTGCTAAGGATGGCGGGCGTACGTCAATATTCACCACTTCGGAGAGAATAGAAACCTCTTCTTCTTGATCCACACGTCCGAATTTTTGCAGGGCAGCCAGGGTGACCGCGCGATACAGGATGCCTGTATCGAAGTATAAATAGCCGATGCGTTGCGCGAGCCGTTCACCCAGGGTGGATTTTCCCGAGGCGGCTGGACCGTCGATTGCGATGATACTCGGTTTAACCATACAAATATTCCAATCTAATCAGGTTGATTCAGGGGTTAAACCCTGCGGCATCCGGGAATAAATCGGTGCGAGCCCATAAGACTAAAATGGTTTTGCTTACCGGAACGGTTTTGAAGGCAACCCACTGCAGCCATTCGTCAAAACTCATCTGCCAGGTCGGGTTGACCGCCAGGACGAAGTCTTGACCGCGGTAAGTTTCCGCCAACTCAGGTGACGGCTTATCGTCTGTAATCACCAGCGCCGGCGCGGATGCCGATGCGGTAGTGGTCACGAACTGCACCTGCCGGTAATCGCGCAATGCCCAACGTAATGCTGGAGATTCGATGCCTTCTACCACCAGTTCAAGCTCGCCAGGTGTGCGCATTTTCCAGGTCGAGAGGTCGTTGATGGTAGTTTGAAGCAAGTCAACCTCGTCCACCAAAGCTCCGCGCCGCCAAATCTGCCCTTCAGGGTGTGCACCCAGGCCGGAACCGCCCCAGGCAGCTGAAAACCCCCACAGCACCAACGCCCCGATCAAGCCCCACAGTGCCCCCTGCCCGGCAGTTTCCTCGTCCCAAAACCAGCGGATCACGTAGGCAGCTCCGATCAGAAGCAAGACTGGGAAAAGGCTGGTGACTATCCGGACGAAGGTCGAGACTTCAGGGCGGGCTGCCGAAAAAAATGCGATAAAACTCAGCCAGGCAAACGTTAGAAGGACGAGCACAATTATACTATACGCAATAGCAGTCCATCGAAAGCTAACCGCGGTTGTCAACAACTTCGCAAGTTGACGGGCTGACAGCGCCAGCATCGGCAGCAAAGCCCAGACCAGGTCAGCGGTCTCGCGAGCCGGGTAAAGCAGTGCCAGCACCAGCGAAACAAGCCACCAGACCGCCAGAAAAGTATCCAGCGGATTCTTTGTGCGGAACACGCGCACGAAACCTACTGCGGCAAAAAAGAATCCGAGCGGCTGCGATAGGACAAGGCCGAGCAGCATCCGTCCAATGGTGACCGTGCCCGCCTGCGACCATCCCTTCAAATATTGGACGACCCCACTGGCTGCTGCACTCAGGCCGTTGGGAATCAGGAAAAGCAACGTGCCAGAAACCAGCGCAGCGCCTGTAAACCAACCGAGTGCGACCATCCAGTCGATCCCGCTAAATCCGGCAGCAATTGGCTCCTCACCCGGGTCTGCCACTGCACGCCGAGGCTGAAAAACAAACCGGTAGAGCAGGTAAGCCGCTCCCAGCCCGATTGCACCCTGCCAGAAAGCAGGTCCTCCCAGCAAGGCTAAGGCAGTGAACACCCCGGTTAATCTTGATTTTTTTGCCAGTAGAGCTGACAGCGCCAACACCAAAAACAGACCTGCCCAGCTTGTTCCATTGGCCTGGCGCGAAACCGCCATCCAACCCGCATCCACAGCCAGCACGAAGCATAAAAGCAGGGCAGTTTTTCCCCCGAGCTGTTTGCGGAATAACCACGGTGTCAGCGCCAGAGCCGTCCCAGCCAGCGCAGGCCAAAAACGGGCTGCACCCTCTCCAACTCCGAACAGGAAAAACCAGACTGTGGTGAGCAGCACGTAGCCTGCCTCGCCGCCGATGAGATGCTCCCCACCCTGCACACCACTCAATGCCTGAAGTGCATTGACCGCCTCGGAGTCGGTCAGCGCTAATTTGCCCAATAAAACAAACCGCATTAATAGCGCAATCACGCCTGCCAGTAACAGGGCGATGGATGGATACTTGAGGTTGGTTTGTGCGGATTGCTTCATGGGGTCATGTCTGAGTTCAAGGTTTCCGGCAAAGGATTATAACCGGGTACTTCGTAAATGGTCACCCCAGGGTTCTGGAAAACGATCACCAAATTTCCCTGGAATTTGGCTTCATTTACGCGGTAGGTGGTGCGTTCCACCGGCCCGATATAAATATACCGGATATTATAGCGTTCGATCACCGCGGAGGTCTCATCCCAGCTATTGGTGGTGTACAGAAGCTCCAGGTCGCCGCGCCGTGATCCGATTTCTTCAGCACCTCCGCGCCACTGCCACTCATGCCCCTCCCAACCAAGTAAGGCAAGTTGACCACTGTGGGTCGAAACACGGGCGGTATCCGGATTGTACGAACTGCCAACCGTTTCAGCGACCACCCCCAATGGTGCCGATTGCAGCCAGGCAAAGGCTTCCCATTCGTCCGGGTTATATTGCTGCAGGTAAGCTTTGCCGTCCAGAGTCAGCTCGGTCAGCGGCTTGGTGGGCAGCCCGGTTTTGGCAGCCAGCATGATCACCGGATAAACAAGCGCGGCAGCAGTGACCAGCAGCATACTTGCTTTGAATACTACCTGTGGAAAGCCGCGCAGCTTGCGCCACAGGACGGCAGTCGCATACGCCGCAGCCAGACCCCACAGGATCCAGGCTTGGAAGTAAAATTTAAAAACGGTATTCATGCGGGTGCCAAACCCGTCCTTCAAATAGAAAAATTCCGGCAGCAGTGTCAACCCGGCGCCAACCAGGATTAGCAGGGCAACAAACGCTTCCACAGTACGCTGCGACTCCACCAATGCAGTCGGCTCGTCAGGGGTCCCTTCGATCGTTTCAGGGTGTCTTCGGGCAGCGGATAGCACCCCCCAGGCCAGGGTTATCACCCCCAACAGGATCAACCAGGTCAGCGGGCTGGTTACGCGCCGCAGCACGGCTTCTTTAAACAACGCAGCACCTTCACCGCCCTGTGTGCCAAAAAATGTTCTCAAGCCGGAAGCCAGACTATTGCCTAACTGCTGCAACCTGCCGCCGTTTTGCTGCCAGTTTCCCGCCATGGACAAAACCGCCTGAAAAATGCCGGCTGCGGCAAACATTAAGACCCATAAACCGGCAACCACCCCGGTTCCAGCCAGCAGTCCATTTTTCACATCGCGGCGGTGGGTGGATCTGAGTTGTTTTATTAACCACACACCAATCGGCAGGAGCAGCGGCAGGAACATAACCAAAAAATAGACGCCGCGCGTCTGAAACGCCAGACTCGGGAGCAAGCCGCCGGCTTGTGTGGAGAAACCGATATAAAACGGCAGATACAACACTCCGCCTGCGAGACCCAATAGCAACCCAATTTTGATAAACTCGCCCACCCGCCCCCAACCCCAGCCGTTTTGTTTGACCCGAAGCCATGTGTAAACCCCAGCAAACAAGGCGACGTAAATCGGAAAATCCCAGGTATTGAGGAAGGATAATCCGCCCAGAATAATCGTCGTTGGCCAGAAATCAAACCGCTTGAGCCAAACCTTGACCTGAATCCCCTCGATCTTCTCTTTCAACCCGCGATAAGCCAGGTTGAGCGCTAAACCGACCGCCAGCAGCACAAACGGCATCCCCAACACATGCGGGTGCAAGTCGGCCAGCAGGTAGGAGAAAAACGGGAATTCGTCAATGACCTCAATCGATGCGCCGGATAAATTGAAATCCTGAACGACGCGTGAACCCATCCACCACAGCCAGCCGCCGCGCTGCGGAAACCAGTTGAAGGGTTGAGCCGGTGCCACATTGATGTCGCGGATGTTGAGCCAGGTCCAGAAGGAAGATTGCAGCTGTCCGTCCGCGCCTACCGACCAGAATAAACCGCGTGCGTGCAGCACATCCAGTAATCCACTCAGGTTGCTAATCACCAATATAAACAGCGGTGCCAGCAAAGCCCACCTGGCTGGTCGCCGGTCCACATATTCTTCATCACCGCCACCACCAGTTTTCGCCAGCAAGTTATAAACAATCCCAAACGCAGCTACCGCGGTCAAGGCGAACCACATGGCAACCGCCAGATTGAAGGCAACGCTGGTCACCGTTCCGGTAATGTGCACCAGCATCGCGACCATGATGTAGCCAAAGTAGTAATAGGAAATCGCATAACCTGAAAGCCAGGGATCGTTGGGCGGAAAACCTGGCGAACGCAGGATGGCATTGATGAAAGCCAGTTCCATCGGTTTCTCGGTCCAGTTGACCTCAGGATTGGCTGCACGCACTAACGCCCAGGCAGCAAACGCCAGCGCAAACAGGACTTCGGTGGTGATTACCACCCGCTTATGCTGCTTGATCCAACCCTGCAACTCTTGCAGACCGCCCTTGCCTGCCGCCAGGCTGATCCCAGTCAGCAGCACCAGGGCCAGCAGCACGCCGCCCGCGTCATTTTGCAGCACGCCCAGGTAGGTTAACAGCCAAAACAGATATCCCCAGCCAAGTAGCGCCAGTGGACGGGCCAGCGTGAACCCGCGATCGGGCAGAAAGCGGAACAGCCGACCCGCCAGGGGCAAGGTCAGCCACCCGGCAATCGAGACCACCAGATACCATCCAAGAACATCGATCAAAATTCGTCCTCGTTTTTGGCCAGCGCAGCCGGCCACACAAAGCTGCCGTCGCTTTCGGGATCGAAGGGCAGTACCTCGGTCACTGCATCCAGGTTTAGGTCTCCGTACAAGTGCGGAAATTCCTGACCATCTTCGATGGGTTCATAGCGGAGTTTAGCCGCTAGCCGCTTCGGATCGATCAGCAGCAGCACGACATTGCGGTTTCCGCGATAGAACTTGTTGGCAGTCCGCAGCAGTTGCTGACCGGTCGAAAAATGGATGAAACCCTCAGTGTCAAGGGAGCTGGTGCGGTAGGCGCCGTTTTCCAGGGCTAATGACCATTCATTTGCCAGAGCGATATGAAATATCCGCTTAGGATGCGCTGCAACACTCATGGGATCACCTCGTAGATGGCAATCGTACCGTCAGTGTAAACCTGCTGCCAGTATTGACCGGCATAAGTCGGGAATTTGGCGATGCCAAAAGAGTCGTAAGTCACCCGTTCCAACTGACCGACGATGATGTATTTAACATTGTACTTCTGCAGGAATTTAACTGCCTGTGCCAGGTTGGTGGTGTTGTAGAAATTGGCCACTTCGTCTATCCGCGCCCAAACAGATGAGTCCGAGATGGTCGCCCGCTGTTGGCGCTGGTGCCAGTTCCAGCCAATTGTGGCTGGCAAGCCGGTGTAGATCGAAATGCGTGATCCCCAGCGGTACTCGACGGTGTTCGCTTCTACGATTACTGGCGAACCCTGGACATTTTCCTGCAGCCAGCGGATGGCATTATAGTCCGCGCTCAGATCCAGCAGGCCGTTCTGGTCATGGTACTGCGAGGACTGCATGTAAGCCATACCGTCCAGCGTGTGGGGGGCGGAATCACTGATCCGGTCCCGGATTTTGGACCGGGCGGCGGTCAATGGGTAGAGCAGCGCGAATACAACCATCAGTCCTACTCCAAGCGTCCATGTGTTGCGCCAACCTGGCCTCCAGCGGATTTCAATGTCCGGCAGCAACCAGAACAACCCGGCAACTGCGCTGAGTGAAAACAAAGTCCAGGCTTGCAGGTAAAATTTAAAGACCGTATTCATGCGGTTGATGTCGCCGACCAGCACAACAATTTCCACCGCCAGGGTCAACACCGCAGCTGTACCTACCATGAACAGCACTGCTCGTTTCGGGGCGGGTTGACCGGGACGCAGAAGGAGTAATAAGGCCCACGCCGCCAACGACAGCGCCAGCCAGGCTACTACCACCTTTTGTTGGAAGGTGAGGAACAAAACCACCACAATGAACAGTCCAGTACCTGCAGCAATCACGGTTTTGAACGGGCGCAGTTTGTTCAGAGCTGAAATCGGGGTTTTTTCCATCCAATCAATGGTTTCTCGCAGCAGCCAGGTGACGATGATCACCAGGAACAGACCCCAATGGGTAAAGTAATCGTATAAAGTAGTCTTTGCGCCTTGCCACACATCAATTTTGGTGTAACCCTGTGCGTACCAGGCCTGATACGGCTGATACAGCGTAAAAGCCAGCCCGGTCAGCAGGACCACTGCGCCAATCGCCAGGATCAGCCTTCGGCCAGCCTGCGGTAACCGCGGCAGGAACTTTTCGGGAAGACTTGCGTAGCGTAGGACACTGAACACAATAGCAGCGACCGCCAGGCCTAAATAGGTTGGCATATCCCAGGTGTTGGCCGGGTATAAAGCCCCAATGGTTACTCCGCCCAGGAAGAAGGACAGTCCAAAGGGCAGCCACCCGCCTACGCGCTCGCCAATTTTCCAGCCCCATTTGCCCAGCAAGATGGATAAAACCCAGGCAAGTGCCAGCAGCGTAATGGGCAGCGCAAACATGTGAGCATGTGGATCGCCATAAAGGAATGTAAAGAATGGGAACTCGGTGATCGCGTCGCCGCCCTTGACCGCCCGGCTGGGGATCCAGTACCAATCCGCGGGAGAGTACGGCAGCGCAGCCCCGCTGAAATATTCAGCCAGACCGCGGAAGGTCCAGCCCATTTTGGTAATCAGCCCTGCGCCTTCGATTATGCCACCGGGCGCAACCAGCTTCATGACGCCATCCCACATCATGCGGATAGTCCCAAAGTTGCCGAGGATCAGCATTGACACTGCTGAGGATACACCGGCAATCCACGGTGCAATACCGGGATGGTCTGGTTCGTCCTTATCTTTCGAATGCCGGATTTTGAACCACTGCTGGATATTCCAACCGAAGCTGTATGCGCCCAGTGCTACCAGCGAGAAAAAAGTTGGCAGAATCAGGTTATATGCCACCGCCGGAACGACGCCAAGCCATTTGGTCGGCACTGCGGCGATGACAAAGCCGTAATAGTAGTAATTGATCCAACCGCCTGCGTACCACGGGTTGTACGGCGGGAAGGTGGTGCTTTTTAGGACAGCATTGAAATAGGCAAAATCCATCGGCTTTTCACCGCCGTAGTTTGGGTGCCACAAGTCAGGATTGCCCAGGCGGATGACCAAGAAGAGCAGGAAGAAAGCCAACCCGACCGCTTCGACCGTCAAATAGGAACGCCAGCGGAGTTTTATCTCGCTGCGCAACTCTTTGCGCTGCCAGATCGCCAGCGCCAGGCTGACTGAGCCCATCATTCCCGCACCCACCCAAATCGCCCAGCGGGTGAACGGGATGTTGTTAGAGCCTGCCATCCATACCAGCCAGGTGAGCACCAGCAGACCGGCCATTTTAGCCAGTGGGTAGCCGTAATCCGGTAGTCCCTTCATGGCTATGCGCAGTGTTGGGTAGATCAACCAGCCCAGGATAAGGATTACCAGATACCAGACCGCTGCCCCGACCCAAGGATAGCGATTGATCAACGCCCCGGTGTTGAACAGTTCTGACCATGTGCCGCCGCTCTGCTGGACTGCCAAGCGATCTTCAGGTAGCAGCAAATCCGCTGGATAATCTTGCGCCTGTCCGGGAATGACGTGGATCACGTTGGTCAAATCCACGCTACCCAGGATTGTCTTCACCGTCGCTTGCGAGTAATCCGCGCTCTTCTTGAAAATCAGCACCTTGGGATGGTCATAAACCGTAAAAGCCTCTTCGGCAAACTGGTCATTGATTTTCAAACTGCCGAGGCTTGGGTCAGACTGGAAAACCTTAACCAAATCAAAACCCAGCCCCCCGGTGTAGCTGCCCACTTGCGCGGTCCGGTAACAATCCAAAATGTCCTCATCCGCCGGGCAGCCAAGTAATTCACGGTAGTAGGTGGAGGTCAGCGGGTAACGCTCAGGCAGCCGGGTGGTGGTGCCCCATTGGCGGTTGGAACTGATGATGATGTAGTCGGCCCGGTCTAGGATAGCTTCAAACCGCGCACGCTTATCTTCATTGTCGTCCCAATACATCTCAAAGTTTATATCGCCCTCATACAGACCGGCATATGGGTCGTAACCGTCAATGCGGATCGGCAAGCCGTCATCCCAGGTGGTTTCAACTGCCGGTGCTGATCCGTAAATCGCCAGCGTACCATTTCCAGCCGTCGCATCGATTTGCAGCGTGTATCGCGACCCCTGCACCAGTGGAATCGGGTATTCCAATTGCCAGACGTATTCCTGCCCACGCGGGTCGCTCCCAGCCGCAAAATTACTGACGATTTCAGTCTGCGCCAGCAGCACTGCTGGGTTGGCTTCTTCCACAAGCGAGAGCCTCAGGGTCATCGGATCGGGTTGACCCGAAATATCAACCACCCGGTTGAGCGTAATTGCACGCAATTTCCCGCTGAATCCTGCCGTAAAGTGGATTTCACGCGGTTGAGCAGCACGGATGGTATCTACCATTCGCGGGAGTTGCTGGCGGGTCACACCGTCAAGTGTTTGGATGGTGGCTCCTGCCGCTCCCGAAAGCCCGAGCGCTATATTCGGCTCCTGCAAAGTTAATTCAACCCGAAATTGCTGCCCTTCATGGACGGTCACGGGCTGCGCCAAGGGGATACTCCAGCCCAGCAGCATCCCGCCGCTGTTCTGGAAGGTGTTGACCAGCAGCCCAAATCCGACCGGGCGCTCCTCTGTTTCCAACGCGTAGAGGGCAAGCTGCAGGGTCTTCGGGTTCGGGTCGGAGGATAAATCCTGAATGCTGGTGAATTGGAAGCTGCTCAGCAGCCCGGTGGTCTCGGCTGTAAAGGTCAGCGACACGGATTCACCCGAACTTAATATCTGCAACGGGTTGTAAGGCAGCAGTTGTTTGGTCGGGCCATCAGCGGTTTCAATCGCTAAATTGACCGGTCCTGCCACGTTTTGGATCATCCAGCGCGAGGCTTCCACCCGCGTCATCGGACGTGTGTAGATGCGGGTGAAGGCAAAAGCCCAGGCAAAGGTGGCAGCCAGGCTGACAAACCCGACCGCCAGCGCAGCAATTTTTATCCATCGGCCTGAACGCAATTTGCCAGAAATAATTTTATTTCGCCCAAGCTCCCAGAGGGTCCACAACGCCCAGCCAGCCGTCAATGCCAGCGTCGGGTAAATTGGCAGCTCGTAGCGCATGGTCGGGTTGCCCTGCATGGACTGCCAGACGAAGTAGATCGCGGTCCAACCCCACACCAGCAGCGAGCGCTTCCAGACACCGTTGAGTTGGCGCACGCCCATCCAGATGAACCCGGCCCAGGCCAATATTCCCATCGGAAGCCCCATACCCCACAGCACCATATTGGTAAAGGAAAAGGTAAGTGGTCGGCGCGCCCATTGCAATGCTGGAGGAAAATCTACGTCGCCGGACATCTGATTTGATAGCTCTTTCAAGTTGGCGACCCATTTTTCGTTCGGTATAACCCCAAAAAAGCCCGGCCCGCTGAAAGCGTACGGCTGTAAAACCCGGAATACCAGGAAAGCAGCAGCCCCGCCAACCACCAGGTCGCGGAAGACATTTGGCCACAACGTTTCCCGCTGATCATGTGGATGGCGCATAATGAAGATAAACCAGGCTGCTGGCAGCAGTACTGTCATCAGCGCGGTGTTGATTTTGCAGGCCATTCCTATCCCGATCGCAACCCCAAACCACAGGCTGTTGCGTATGGATTCACCCTGGTACCATTTTTGTGCTGTGCGTGCTTCCATTTCGAGGATCGGCTGCGTGGCTAATCGAGCCGCGAAGTACAAAGCCAGGGTAGTGAACGTGGTTGAGAATGAATCGGCGGTAAAAAAATGCGCCTGCTG
>CALMGN010000113.1 GCA_937863605.1 uncultured Anaerolineaceae bacterium | reverse complement strand
CCCAGCTCGAACAGGTCGGAATAGGCGAATGGCAAATGGGTGTAGCTGACGGTCTGTCCGGCCATGGCGGCTCCGGCCAGTTTTCCGCTGAGATTGGCGTTTTCCTCATGCTCGGTGCGAATGGCACGCTTAAGCGCCGGATTGTAGAAGCGAATCACATCGCCGGCCGCATAGATGTCCGGGGCTGATGTTCGCAGCGACTCGTCCACCACAATGCCGTTATCAACTTTTAGCCCGGCGGATTCAGCCAGTCGGGTGTTGGGACGGATACCCAGGCCAGCGACAACAACGTCCACTTCGATCGCCAGACTGCGGTTGGTCTGTATGACCATTTGACCATCGTGCTGCTCAACGTTGGAAACCAGATGCCCCGGATGCACCACCACACCTTTGCTCGCGTACATCTCATTGATTTGTAACGACATTTCAGCGGGGACCAGCCGGGCAATAATCCCGTCTTCCGGGAAGACCATGGTGACCTTATTCCCCTGCATGGTCAACGCCGCAGCTACTTCCGAGCCGATATATCCGCCGCCGATGATGGCAAAGGTTTTGCCTTCATTCGCCAGGGCGCGCAGGCTCTCGTAATCGGCGAACGTACGGTAATAAACGACCTTGCCGGTTTCCTCCGCCAGATGAATGGGCGCTCCGCCAGTGGCCAACAGCAGCCGGTCATAATGGTATTCTGCACCCTGGTCATCCACGCAGAATTTTTTAATCGGATCAAGCGAGAGGACTTCGCGTCCCAGGTGAAAATCGACATTGAATTTGTCGGTTCCACGCCAAATTTGCTCGATCTTCTTTTTTTTAGTCCACAACCCCTTGGAAAGCGGCGGGCGATCGTATGGAGGCACATTTTCCTGGCTGACCAGGACAATTTTACCGTCCGGATCGTGCTCGCGAATGCCGCGGACGGCTGCGTCGGCGGTCATGCCGCCGCCAACGATCAGGTAACGCGTACTGACATCGGACATGAGATTTCCTCCTTTGATGTCTGAATTATGATACGGAAAATAGCCCGGACGGATCTGCCCGCAGATAAAATGACCGGAAAGCTGCGGTTTCCTCCAGGGCGCTGCGGATGGCTTTCTCCAAATCAGCCGCTGCTGCCATGTCCGGTACTCCGGCTTCTGCCAGCACCACCGCATGATCGTCCATTTCAACTGAGCGGACGAACCCACGCGCGATTAACCAGCGGATGCCCAGAAGGACAGTGATCTCGCGCTGGTTGAGAAGACCGGCAAACTGGCTGATGGAAACTTCTCCCTCTCGTGTTCGCAGCGCATGGCGCACCAGTCCGCCCAACTGGGCGAGGAAACTTTGGGGATCATCGGACCCGGCCTGAACGGCAAACAATGCCACCACCACAGGGCGAACCTGATCCAGCGCTTGTTTCAATTCAACGCGTCCGGGCGGTGGATTCCAGATCACCAGAGTCTCAGCTGGCACCAGGTGGGCGCGCGGCAAACCTTTTGGATCGCCGTTGGTACTGCCTTCGCGCCAGATAACGCTTTCAGTTCCGGTAGTGACGGCGGCAAGATCTCTCGATGGGTCGATCGACGAGCGAAAATCCAACATCTTCCATGCTGTGCGGTTTATGGGTGTCTCGGTTTCCGCCTGTTCGATGACGCGGGCATCAACCCATTCCAATTGCACTTCCAATCCACCGCGGTAATTGCTGGTACGGGCGGTGAACGCCAGGTCAAAACGGCCTTCCGGAATCAGGTCGCGCAACCCCTGCCACCAAAGTACACGCCGTATGGAGCCATTTTCGTCTTCGACCACCAGCTGCAAGTGCTCGCCGGTCTTGCCGATGGTGTTAACCTCCAATGCTTTTACATTACGGGATGCTAGCAGAATCGCCGGGTTTCCCGCGCCAAAGGGTGCCAGGCGTTCCAGATCAGCAACTGCTTCCAGGGTTAAATCGTCGAAGTGCAGATAGGCGTCGATGTTCAGTCTGCGGGTCAGATCCAACCCGACCGCCTGTTGCCGCACGGAGTTAGCCACGCGTTGACGGAACTCCGGCAGGTTGTCTGGATCGAGCGCCATGCCGGCTGCCATCGGGTGACCACCGTAGCCAAGTAATAAATCGGCGCCATTAGCAATGGCTGCGGTGATATTGATCCCATCGATCGAACGGGCCGATCCGCTGGCTGGTTTGCCCTGAGGCGAGGTCAGCAAAATGGTCGGTTTATTGAAGAGTTCCACCAGCCGGCTGGCGACTATGCCGTTCACGCCACCCGGCCATTCGGGATGGTTCAAAATCAGGACGGGCGAAGCAGCCAGTGCCGGATCGCGCTCGATCATCGCCAGCGCACCCTGAAAGACCTGCTCGGTCAAAAAGCGCCGCTCGCTATTAAAACCTTCCAGTCGGGCTGCAAATACAGCAGCTATGGTTGGATCATCGGTTGTCAGAAAATCCACCACCGGGTTAGCGTCCGATAGCCGGCCAATGGCGTTCAGTCGCGGGCCGATAACAAAGCCGATGTGCTGCTCGGTCAACCGGGACGGATCCAACTCGGCGCGCTCATAGATTGCCTGCAGCCCGATTCTATGGGGGGAACGCAGCTGCTCCAGGCCAAGCTGCACCAGGTAACGGACGTCGCCGGTAAGCCCGGCAACATCCGCAACACAGCCTAATGCCACCAGATCCAGCTGCCTGGTAGCCAGGTCTGGTTGGCCTTCCAGGCCGCACAGTGCTTTGGCCAGCTGATACGCGACGCCAACCCCCGCGAGCGTCCGCAGGGGATGGTCGGGAGGCAGGCGCTGCGGGTTGACCACCGCATACGCATCCGGCAGGGTCTCCGGCAGGCTGTGGTGATCGGTGATGATGAAGTCGTAGCCCTGTTCCCGGGCAAATTGAGCCGCCTCATGAGCAGTGATGCCGGTATCGCAGGTGAGGACGAGATCCACCCCATTTTCGAGAAATTTGGCCAACCCGGGCAGGTTCACCCCATGCGACTCTTGCGCACGCACCGGGACATGGTACTGCACGTTGGCGCCCAACCCGCGCAGCACACCTACCAGCAGCGAAGTTGCGGTTTGACCGTCCACGTCAAAATCGCCCCAGACGCCAATGCATTCCCGTTTGAGCAGCGCCATTTGCAGCCGGTGGACGGCCTTTTGCATGTCCGGCAGGTCGAATGGATCAGCCGGCTGGTAGAATTGCGGGTCTAAAAAACCCTGAGCCTGTACCCAGTTGGTGATCCCGCGGTTGACCAGCGCACGAGCCAGCAGAATATTCCCGCCCAGGCTGGGCAACAGGTCTTCCGGGATGTCCTGCGATGGATCGGGGTCGATCCAGTGGGCGGGGAGTTTCAGTTTCACGCTTCTATCCTACCTTAAATGTTGCTAAAACGCGATTTCACTGATTTGCTCGAAATCCAAATCGTATCCGCTGCTTTCACTGCTCTCTTCGGCTAGAGAATCGGTTTCCATTTCACCGGCACCCTCACCGCGGTCGCACAGGGAGCGGAAATTACAGTAGCGGCACATGCGTTCGTCGCCGGTCAGCGGGAAATTGGTATCGCTGGCATTGACCGCATCCGCAATCAAGTTCTGCAGATAGCTACGATCCTCTTCGTACTGGTTGCTGGAGTAAGGGAAATGCTCCGGGTTGCGCGGGTCGGCAGTGAACCAATAAATCAACTCAATCTGCTCCGGCTTGAAGGCGATTCCGTTGTTCAAGGACTTACCGGCTTCTGTCAACAGAAACGGATATAGGCGGGTCTGAATCCGGCTGCTCAAGATCTGGCGTTTGGGTTTTCTCAGGCTGGTTTTCCAGTCAACAATGAGCGCGCGCTCGCCGGGGGTGATGGCCAGCAGGTCATATTTGGCTACCAGCCGGTAGCTGCCAAACGGCGCTGCCAGCGTGTGTTCCACCAGTCGGCGCTCTGGCAAGGGGTCAGGTGCAGATGACAGATAGGCTTGCCACCATTCGATCAATTCAGGTTCGCTGGCGGTTGCGCCGATCAAGTCTGCAGGCAAACCGGATTGGTTCTGTTGAATCATGCGGTGAAAGCGCTCGCCCAACTGCATGTGCCGCTCCACCGCCAGAATCGGCTCGGAACGGATAGCCGGCCAGGCCAATTTTTCCAAATAGCGCAGCTCGAAGCGCCGCGGACAATCGACATAATCCTGCAGGTTGTTTTGGCTGAAGGCAAAATTAGCGGGAATTTTCATCGCGCGTTTCCTTCCAGTAAGCACTCAGGTGAACAAACGGCAGCGAAGCCTGGTTTTCCCGCGCACCGCCGCTATCCTGACCATTGTTCCAGGTGACCGTCAACATGCGCCGCGCCCGGGTGATCCCGACATAAAATAAACGCAGACGTTCCGCGCAGTAATCCAACCGAGCCTGAACGGTGGCAGCGCCTTCTTCCAGGTACAGCGCCGCCGGGTCGCCAGCCATAACTGCTTTCAGCCGGGAAAGCGCTTCCGCCTCCAGGTTGAGCTTGCCGCGGATGAAATATTTCTCTGGCATGTACTGGTCATATTCTTGCGCGGAGGGGAAGTCATAGTTGCTGACGGAGAGCAGATAAACCCGGTCCCATTCCAGCCCTTTGGCTTTATGGATGGTAGCGATGGCAACCTTGCCTTTATGTTGGTTGGGGTCAAAGCCGATTTCTTCTTCAGAAAAGCCCTCTAATCTGCGCTGATTAGCGGCTACATCGGCCAGTTCCTGGGCAAAATTCCAAAGATGCCAGTCCGGATGGGTCTGGACCGAGCGTTCGAGCATGAGCGCGATTTTGTGCGCCAGTGCCAGCTGGCCGGATTCGACGAACAGGTCTTGTGCGATGGTCAGGATGAGCTGGTCGATCGGCAGCAGTACGGCTTCATGCCAGCGGCGGATCCGTTGCTGAAAAGTGTCCAACTCCTCGATGACTATGCTGTCAACGCCGTTGTCGGTTAAATTTTCCAGCCAGGTCGTGCCGGTCCGCGGCCAGAGGAAATCCTCAACCCTTTGGTTGCGGGAGATTAGATTATGGACCGCCCGGCAAAGGTCACGCGTTTCTGGCGCCTCCCAGCGTTCTGGATGAATGCCTTTATACACTTTTGCCAGCCGGTGCGCATCCACCGGTTTGGCCAGCATTTCGAGAATTTCTTGCAGCAGCACCGCAGTCTGGCGGGTGGATTGTGAGGTGTTCATTAGTTCTACGGTTTCAATACCAGCAGCATGCAAATCGTCGGCCATTTTGATCAGCCGTTTGTTGCGCGGCGCCAGCACAGCCACTGTTTTATCCGGGTTTTGCCCAATCCAGGCTTTTACCGACCGGACCACGGTATCAATCTCGCTCGAAGGAGTGAGTTTTTGATCATACAGCACGATCCCAGCCGGATCATTCGGCGGGTTGGGCTGGGGGTCTCCCGGTGGTGTCGGGCGGATAAGAGGGATGGTCAGGCTGTTTTGCAGATCTTCCACCGGGTGATCTTCCATCGTCCAGCGGATCAACTCGTTGGCCAGGCGGATGATGCCGGGCTGCGAGCGGCCCGAATCCGGCAGGTCGCGCGCGATCACGTCACCGCGGCGTAAAAATCGGCGCAAATGTTCAGGGCTGGCGGTCGTAAAGGTCTCATAAATCGCCTGGTTGGGGTCACCCACCCGCACCCAGTTGCCGCTGTCACCTGAAAGGAGAGAAAGGATTTGTTCCTGCACTAAGGAACTGTCCTGGGCTTCGTCCTCCAGGATGAAAGGCCAGCGGTGGCGCAGCCTCAGCAGGTAATCCGGGTCGGATTGCAGCACCAATAGCGCCAGCCGGATCAGGTCATCGAAATCCACAGCTGAGCGGTAGGACAACGCGCGCTGGTAGGCGGTGTAAATGTCAAGACCAAAATCCAGCAAGCTGTGGCGATTTTTGTGGTTGCTGAGCGCCTCGATCAGAACATGCGGCGTAGCCTGCAAGTCTTTGGCCTGGCGAATATAATTTTTGGCCAGGCTTTGCAAACCGTTTTCCCAGGATTGAGCAGTGCGTGGATCAGAATCCAGGTCGACATCCGGTGTGAGCCATTCCGCGGCAAACCCCGGATGAGCCCGCAGCCAGCCGCGCACGGCATTGGTCAAAATCTCTTCGGTTTCCCGTTCGTCAACGATGGTGAAGCGGTCGGATAACCCGGCCAGGTCCGGGCGTTCCTTGACCAGGTCATGCGCCAGCCCATGCAGGGTGCGTACCCGGTAGCCCAGGTCGGGCAGCAGCCCGAATTCCGTCATAAACCCGGCAATCCGGCTGGTGAAGTTATCGACCGCCGAATTGACCAGGGTGACGATCAGGATTTCCTGGTTATCGTCCAGCACATTGGAGGAGATCAGGTTGGCTGCCAGGCGCGAGAGGGTGTGGGTCTTGCCGCTGCCGGGCACCGCAGAAACGCCCATGAATCCGTGGGTGTAAGACAGTATTTCTTTTTGGTTGGGTCGCGGATTAAACACGTCCGGCCTCCAATCCGCGCGCCAGGCGCAGCAGCGACTGTACTCCATAGAGCAACGGACCCTTTTCCTCGGAGCCGCGTTCATTGACGCGCGCCGCGCAAAGGTAGATATGCTCGCGGCAGCGGGCGATCAGCCCGCCGGTCAGGCGCTGCAACGTTTCCTGGTTGGCACTGAAATCATCCACATCCGTCCAGGCTTTTTCCGGCTGCCAGCGCCGCGAGAGCACATGCGGATGGGTCAACGGCTGATAGAGGCGCTCCCACCATCCCTGGCTGCCTACATCCAGCCAGAACTGGTAGCGCACCGGCTGGTTTACCATCAGGAAGGAGTAGGCCGGTGCAACTAAAACTGCGTCGGGCTGTTCCTCCTCCACAGGCTGCAAATACTGGGCGGCAATTACCCCGTCAGCAACCATCTTCAGGTATTCCTGGCCAATTGACAGGCCTGATGCCTGTGATGTAACCTCCGTTGCCCGACGGAATTTCTGAACTGATTCGATTAGCCGGGCTGTTACCCTCGCAGCTTCGTAATCATCGTGGAATCCATACCCGGGCTGAGCTAGCAGCTCGCCGAACAAGCGCGCCAGGAAGACATCCAATTCAACCGGTTCGGCTTCCATATACCGACTCAGCCAGGCGCGCAGGCGCATGAAGCGTTCGCCGATGGAAAAAGTGATGCGTTCCTGCATCCCGGGTTTGACCAGATCGAAGCTGTTGAGCGGTGCCTGCTTGTCGCGCGTGCTAAAGAGCATGGACGCGATCAAATCTGCACGCACCAGGTCGATGCCGGAGATGGTTTGCAGCAAGGCGGCGCGCAAATCTGGCGTGGCGACCGGCAGGTCCCACAGCGGGTGAGCCATACGCGCCAGAGTCAGCAGGCAGCGGGCGGCAGGCTCATCGCGCAGACTGCGCGACGGGCGGTGCGAGCGCGCCAGCACCCCGTGACCCTGCAGGCGGTGCATGAGTGAATGGCGCAGCGAATCGGACAGGAAGGGCGAAACGATGGCAATTTCACCAGGCGGCACCTGCTCTTCCTGAACCAGCCGGGCGACTTCGGCTGCCACCCAATCGATCATTTCAGGGTAGAAACGGCTGGGTTCGAAGGAATAGGCAGTCAACGCCCGGGGGGTGACCGTCTTTTCTGGCTTGGACAGCAGGATGCTGGTAAAAGCGCTGCCTAGCTCCTGCAGCGCCGGTTGGGTCACGAAGGATTGCGAAAATTCAAGGGTTTGATCGCAGTAACCGCACAGTAGCTCGGCGTCGGCCGGGTCGGCTCCGAGGAAAGCGCGGTAACCCGCGCCCTGGTCGAAGGTCAACAAAGAGCTTTCGAAAGCTGGCAACCACTCACGCACCATATCATGGGCGACCGGGACGTCCTCTTCGATATTATCGTAGATGAGGTGGCGGTACTGATTGCTTAAGTACTGGCGCACCAGGTGCGAAGGCCAAAGCTGCTGTGCGAATAGCTCGATTTGCAGCGAGAAATCCAGCAGGTTATTCTCCAGGCAGTAAGATCGGAACAGGTTGGCGCATTCCTGGGCTTGTTCATAGTGGATCAACTGCTCTGGTTTGCCGATCCAGGCGTTTTTGAGCCGGCTGCTGATGTCAGTGTGGGCAAACCCGACCACCGCAGCCTTATTCAAGTTATCCAGAATTTGCGAGTACAAGCGGTTGCGGTCAATCACCAGCTGCTCGAAAAATCCGCGGTCAAACAACGGCGCGGCGACTTTAGCCATGTAGTACTGGGCTGTTTCGAGGGTGAGGTAGGTGGGCGGCAGGTCGGGCCGGCGAAAACCGCTGCTGCCAGCGATTGCCGGCCAGAATAGCTGCAGGGTGCGCTGCGCCAGGCCGCCGAGCGTCACAATGGTCGGCAGTCCGCCGGCGGGCAGGTCGGGGCGTGACGTCTCGCGGGCATACGGCGCTGCCAGCGAGCGCTGCGGGGTCAGGATCAGGATGGATTCAGCTGGAATCCCCTGGTCGATGATCTGACGCAGGCGTCCGACGGCTGCGCTGGTCTTGCCGCAGCCGGGCGGGCCGGAAACGAACATGCTTTCTGTTAACGGAGCAGCGATGACCTGCTCCTGAGACGGGGTGTAGGCAAATGTTTCCAAGCGGCTCCCTTTAAAAATCCAGGCCGGCGATACGGTGCAGTAAAGCCCGCGCCAACAGAGCGTCGTCTGCAGCACGGTGCGCGTTGGGCAGCGGGATTCTAAAAAACTTACCTGCATCCTCCAGCTTGAATCGCCGCAGCGAGCGGCGGATCGGGTCCCATTCACCGCGAAATTCCGAATACAGGTTGAGGATATCCAGGGTCGTAAGCGATTCTCGCCAGGGCAGGCGGTAGCGTTCAAGCGACTGGCGCATGATGCGCACATCGAACTCGGCGTTATAAATCCCGATGGTCTTGCCAAGCAGGTATCCGCGCACGGTTGGCCACAGGGCTGGCCAACTCCTGGCGCTGGCAACCATCTCATTGGTGATGCCGTGCAGCAAAGTGACCTCAACCGGAATTGGCTGTGAAGGCCGGATCAATTGGTTGATCAGGATTTGCCCGGCAGCATCCACTACGGCAATTTCAACGATTTCGGCGTTTTTATCCAACCCGGTCGTTTCGGTATCCAGGTAAACCGGATTTTGTTTGAGAATCGATCGCGCGATATCGGCGACATGCTGCTGGTTGGGGGATGACGCGGCCATTCAGGTATGCTTCCTTAATCCAACTTCCAGTAAGAAAATTCTTCGATCGACACGGTGAAATTGGGCGTATTGAAAGCAGCAATGACCGCCCCGTACGATCCAGGTTCGATTTGCGAGGTGTCATCGACCTGGCTGATCAATTTTCCGTTGATATACAGCTTAATTTGGCTGCCTGTGGTCCAAACACCTATCCGGTTGGTCTGGTTGGAGCTGGTTAGCAAGGCGCCGGAGGCATTGGTGCCGCTCGCCAGGTTGGAGTATTCCTCGCCGTTCCAGTAACCCAGATCCCAGTTGCCGCTGCAGGTCAGTTGAAACCAGTAGCCCTTCATAAAATCCGGGCTGCGGAACACCAACCCGTAATTATCCGCGCCAGAACATTCACCCACCCGCACCCTGGCCTCCAGGTAGGCGTTGCCAAGTTTGGTGCCACCGGTGCGCCAGCCGCGGAATCCGGTGGCATAGCGGCTGGTGAGCACCAGCGCGCCGTTTTCTACCCGGATATAAGTGTAATCATCGTCGTAAGCTTTGCTCTCCAGCCCGAAGGAATGGCCGTTGTCCAATGTGTCCGTGAAGTCCGGCTCGCCCAGCAGGACTCTCGGATCCTCTGGCGAGGAGGTCGCGGTTGCGGTTGGCGAGAGCGTGGCTGTAGGCTGGGCGGTTGCGGTGGCAATTTCTGCTGGCGGGACTGTCGCGGCCGGGGTATCCAATACAGGTGCAGCGGTCGCCGGCTGAGTCAGCAAAGTGGCTACCTGGGTGGCGACAACGTCCGGGGTGGGAGCGGGCTGCTGCCGATAGGGTAAATTGCAGCCGGTCACAACCAGAAGGATCAATATCATGGTAAGCGCTGTATTTTTCATGACCGCTCCCTTTCAAGGGTTCAATGATGAACGAATTATAATCATAAAAGCTGCGGCTGCTTAAATGCACCTTTTTTGTCATGCTGCCCGTAGGGCACCCTGTGGGTGAACGAAGTGATCGCGGAGCATCCCGTAGGGAAGCATCTGGCTGCCTGGCAAAGAGACCCTTCACTGCGTTCAGGGTGACAAATGCTCCTTGGTTGCCATGCCGAAAGAAGGGAAGAAACAGGCTTGCTGTATCAGAGATTTTTGATGGTGCGAAAATCGCGCTGCTCATTCGTAGTGTACCCCGTGGAAAGAATGAATTTTTTCTTTTTTCCGAAAGGGAGATTAAGTAAATCTACTCAGGAAAGTGTAATATGGGTCAAGCAAAACCGAGCCGGGTACTGGCATTTTATAAACCATACGGAGTATTGTGCGCATTTACTGATTCAGAGGGACAGCGTCCGACCTTAAAGGATTACATTCCCGTTGAGGATGTGTATGCCGCCGGCCGGTTGGACCTGGACAGTGAAGGTCTGCTACTTTTGAGCGACGACGGAGATTTGATCCACCGCCTGACAGACCCGCAACATAAAGTGGCCAAGACCTACCTGGTCCAGGTTGAGGGGGAAGTCAATCAAGAGGCCATCGCAGCCCTGGTGCAGGGAGTGGAGGTCAAAGGGCGCATGACCCAGCGCAGTCAAGCCATGTTGGTCCCGGAGCCAGTCCTGCCCGACCGCGATAAACCGGTGACGCCCCACGGTCCGACCAGTTGGATCCGCATCGTCCTGAAAGAGGGAAAAAAACGTCAAATCCGGCACATGACCGCCGCGGTTGGTTTTCCAACGCTGCGGCTGGTGCGGTTGAGCATTGGCAATATTACGGTGGAGGGGCTGACGCCCGGGCAGTGGCGTGACGTGACCCCCGTGGAACTTGCCCGCCTGAAGGACCTGATCGCGGCAGCCGCGCGCCGAAAACCCGGCCGCGGTTAGGTTCGATTGTATAATTGCTCATTGGAAAGCAATGAAAACCCAAATCCTGCGGCTGGACACCCACGATAACGCAACCTCGATATG
>CALMGN010000112.1 GCA_937863605.1 uncultured Anaerolineaceae bacterium | reverse complement strand
TGATCCAGGCGTGTTCAGGCATGCATTTCTCCAATAAGCAAGGATGGTCTGATCGCTGAGGCAGTGAAGCTGATGCTAATAACTCAATTCTACCTTGAACTGAGTTCCGCTGCGTACAGAAAGGGTCATGATTAATGTCATAACCGGCTGCCATTGCATGTGGTTTATTTTTTCAAATGGTACGGCACGTCAATGATGATATTCTGGAAACCATTTTTTCGGCGCCGGTATAATAGCGCCTTCTTGATCTCATCAGCCAACTGGTTATGTAAAATTTCTTGCCAGGATGATGCAGGAATCAATTCTGGCAGGACCAGAACCGATTGCTGACCGTCATGGTGCTCCAAATCGGTTTGATCTAAGAATTTAATCAGCGGTTCCACAATCGACCGGTACGACGAGGGAACCACAACAAATTTTACATCCGGGAACCATTCATTCCAGTGTTTACGAAGCACGACTTCATCCGAGCTTGGATCAACATCAATATAAACCGCAGTTACATCATCGGTGAGCGAGCGGGCCAGATTTACCGCATCGACCATGCCGCGGTGGACGCCAGAAACGGGGATTACCACCCGCGGTTTGGGTAAGGGGCGTAGGGATGGCGGCACTCCACTCATCGATAATTGCTTCCCCACCAGCTTGTAATGCTCGCGAATTTTAAGAAACAAATACACTGTTGCGGGGATAACGATAATGGAAATCCACGCCCCGCCCAGAAATTTGCTGATACCGATGACCATCAGGGTTATTGCCGTTACCAAGGCCCCCAGACCATTAATGAATGCTTTAACCTGCCAATCTTTTTCTTTTGATTTGAACCAATGTACAACCATGCCAGCCTGCGAGAGGGTGAAGGCGGTAAATGCTCCCACGGCAAAAAGTGGCACCAACGCATGGGAATCACCGTTAAAAACTACAATCAAGATCGCTGTAAATCCCGAGAGGATATAAATGCCATTATGAAACACCAAACGGTCGCCAACATTAAATAATTGGCGCGGCATGAATTGGTCCTTTGCCAAGATCGCAGTTACACGTGGAAAACCGGCAAAACTGGTGTTGGCTGCCACTGCCAAAACCGCAAGTGTTGAAAATTGCACCAGGTAGTAGCCAGTTCCATTACCAAGCACCCGGCGGGCCAGAGCCGAAAGAATCGTTTCACCGGGCCCGGCTACAATTCCAAAGAATTGTGTCAATCCGATGCTGCCGAGAAACAAAGAACCCATCAAGACCGCCATAACAATCAACGTCTTGCGCGCGTTCACCCATTCCGGCGGCTTAAAAGCTGGCGTCCCATTGCTGATGGCTTCGATCCCGGTAAGCGCCGTACACCCGGCTGAAAAGGCATGCAGCACCAATAATATGGCAAGCGGCTCGAAAGCCGGTGGCGCGGTTGTGACTAAAGCTGTTGGTGTACCCTGAATCACAGCCTGTACCAGCCCATAAAGGAGCATCCCAAAAAATGAAAACAGAAACAGGTAGACAGGCACAGCCATTACCGTGCCGGATTCACGCAGCCCGCGTAAATTAAGTACGGCGATCAAAATCAACAACCCCAACGCCAGCCAGACTCGATAGGTCACCAACTCTGGAAAAGCGGATGTAATGGCTGCTACACCGGCAGTCAAGCTGACTGCGGCTGTCAGCACATAGTCTATAAGCAAAGCTGCTCCAGCCACAAGTCCGGGATGGGTCCCCAAATTCTCGCGGGCCACGATGTAAGACCCGCCGCCAGAGGGGTATCCGCGGATGGTCTGGGCATATGATAACGCCACGATCCCTAACAGAAAGGCGATTGCCAGGGCGATCGGAAATTGTAGCGATAAACCAGCCGAGCCAGCAGCCAGCAGGCCTAAATAAATTTCCTGGTTGGCATAGGCGATTGAAGATAAGGCATCGGGGGAGAATGCCGCTAAGGCCCTGACTTTATTGAGCCGCGTTTCACCTTGTAATTCGTTTGGAAGGGGCGAGCCGATGATTAAATATTTTAACTTATTGAGCATAAAATACCTGAATGGCGTAATTCCACCAGGATTCTATCACCAGCGAAAATTAAAGGTTGGATTAAGAGGCGGCAATTCTTGAACCTCAATTCTCCTTTTACCTCCCGGCAAGCTACTCAATTTTCCAGGTAAGACCTGGCAGAGGATTTGTAAAAATTACAGAATGGGATTTTAGATGAAACGCTTGACCTGGCCGGCCAGGAAACGGGTGACCTGATCTGGGTCAAATGGCCAGGCGTATTGAAACTCAACCGCCGGATGAGCTTTTCGCAGCGTTTCCAGTTCGGCCGGGATTTCCTCCTCCGCATGATCTCCGCCGCGGGTCATCATCGGGGTCAGGACAATGATGCGCTGCGCGCCGTTTTCAACGGCTGTATCCACGACGTCGATCAAGCTCGGATTGCAAAATTCGTTGAAGCAAAACAAGGTTTCAAGACCGGTTTCGGTTGCTAATTGTTGCGCCATTTCCTGCGGATTGAAATAAAAAGGATCGTTGGCAGCGGTACGTGGGTAGGAACGTATG
>CALMGN010000111.1 GCA_937863605.1 uncultured Anaerolineaceae bacterium | reverse complement strand
ACAACGGTCACAGCCGGTTTTCAACCGGTTTGTACTTTATACGGCTAAAATGGGTCCCGGGTTGCACGGGTTGACCATGCCTGGCCTTATAATTATAGGAATCCCCCGCCGAGGAGTTCTTCCGTGACGGTTATCGCGCAAAATTCCATCCATACCATTCAGGCTGCTGTGCAAGCCCGCAGCGGACTGATCGATTCGCGCCACACTGCCGCGCTGCGGCTGTTTAACGGCTACACGGAAGGTTGCCCCGGCCTTATCATTGACCTGTACGGCCGCACGCTGCTTATCTTCAATCAGGCTGATCTTCCCGCCGAACTCGAGCCGTTGATCCTGCTGCTGCGCCATTGGCTGCTGGAACGGCTTCCGTGGGTGCAGGCAGTGGTGGTCAAAACCCGCCATGCGGAAGACGCCGACAGCCGCCGCGGTGTGCTGGTCTACGGCGAGCAACCTGACCGGGAAATCAGCGAACACGGTGTGCGCTACGCTGTCAATTTGACTCTCAACCAGGACGCCAGCCTGTACCTTGACACGCGCAACCTGCGCGACTGGCTGCGGCGATCGCTGCGCGGTAAGGTGGTGTTGAATACCTTTGCCTATACCGGCAGCCTGGGGGCGGCGGCTTTGGCAGGCGGAGCCGCACGCGTGGTTCAACTGGACCTGAGCGCCAAGTTTTTATCCCTGGCGCGCCAGACCTACGCCCTGAATGGCTTTGAGGTGCGCAGCCAGGATTTTCTGGCAGGCGATTTTTTCCGCCAGGCAGCACGGTTGAAAGATTCCGGCGCATTGTTCGACTGCGTCATCCTCGATCCGCCGTTCTTTTCCGTTACGCCGGCCGGACGGGTTGACCTGGCGGCTGAAGCGGCACGTCTGATCAATAAAGTCCGACCGCTGGTGGCGCACAACGGCTGGCTGGTGGCGGTGAACAATGCGTTATTTGTCAGCGGCAGTGCCTACCTGGATTTGCTGCGCGAATTAATCAGCGGGGGCTACCTGCAGCAGGAGGAGATGATTCCCGTGCCGTTGGATGTCACCGGCTACCCAGAAACTGTCCAGAGTCAGCATTATCCGGCTGATCCTGCGCCGTTCAATCACCCGACTAAGATCGCTGTGCTGCGGGTGCAGCGTAAAGATCAGGCAACCGCCGCAGCCTGAGCCGATCTCCGTTGTCAATGACCGACAATGTTACCGGATGCTTCATCCCTGCGCCACGGAACCGAGCGCATGGTCCGTGAAGGGATATTGGGGGAGGAGAAGCCCTGCTTTGCCCGGTGGACCTGGATCGAGGACCGGCTAACTTAAATGGGCGCCGGGTTGATGGTTTCCTGCTGCCCGCGGCCTTCCATCAGCCGGATAATCACGACGCCGCCAAGGATCAGCAAACTGCCGATCACCTGGGCGGTTGTGAAGCGCTCATTGAGCAGCAGATAGGATTGGACCGCTGTCATGGCCGGCTCCATGGTCGCCAGCAGGTTAACCACCGACGCTGGCAGATAGCTCAGACTGTAGTTGTACAACCCGTAACCGCCAATGGTTGGACCCAGCCCGAGTAATACCAGAGCAATCCAGCCGCGAGTGTCCAGGGCTGGCAGCAGCGACAGGCTGCCCAGGGTGACGCCGCCCAGTTCGGGCAGCACAAAGTTATAGATCACCAGCAACCCGGATGCCAGCATGAACGTATAGGTCAGCGCCGTCCAGGAAGAAATCCCGCGCTGCGCCGAAATTTTACCCATCAGCGAATAGGCGGTAAAAACCAGGCCGGAAACCAGCCCGGTGATGACCCCGACGGCGTTGCTCTGCCAGGCTGACGGATCGTAAGCTCCTGCCACCAGCACGCAGCCGCCGATGCCAAGAATCACCGCCGCAATTTTAGCCAGGCTCATTTCCTCACCGAACATGCGCCAGGCGATCAGGGCAGTAAAAGCGGCAGAACTGTACACCATCACTGTGGAGACGGCGGCCCCGTTCAGGACCACTGAAACCGTCCACAGGGCATTAAACCCGGACAATAGAATGCCGTAGCCAATCACAAAGCGCCACTGACTGCGCGGCAGGCGCAGCAGATCCGGCCGGATAGCACGCAGCACCAGCCAAACGGTCAGACCGGCGATGGCATCCCGCCAGGCTGCCAGTAGAAATGGCGGCAGATCGTAGCGCGAGGTTAAGTAGGCAATAAAAGTCGCCGTGGCAGACCAGACCGCAACCCCAAAAATGGCAATGGCATACCCCCGGCCGGCAGCCGGTTTTCGACCGCTATGGATGGGCTGAATCAAAAGTTGGCTCCAGATTGGGAATAGGCCAATCTTACCATACGGTTGTGACCCATCAGATTGAAGAAGGCGGTTGTTCGGTTACCCGCTTACCTGGTGACCGGCTGCTGCCAGTGCTGCCATTGCAGCCGGTAAATCCGGTTCGGCGACCAGCACATAATCCGTGTCGAAGGTTGCGATGGAAAGGATGGAAACCTGCGCCTCTGCCAACGGGTTCGCCACGGATGCCAGCACCCCGATTTCGGTGAACTCAAACGGCCCTTCCATCTTGAGCGCACGCCAGCCGCCTTCGGAGCGAATGCCGGCAGGCACGAGGTCGGCGTCGCATAACAGCGAGAATTCGTCCGGTGTGCGGGTAATGTTGAGAAATTTCGAACTCCAAGCCCAGTCTGGCATGGGCGTGCCGGGTTCAAGCTGGCAAATTGCCAGCGGCTGGGGTAAAAGCGTCAGGCGAAAAGCAGTGGGTTCCATGGGGTATCCAATCGAAAAAAACAGAAAGAGGATAAAGGATTAAATTCTGCGCAGCAGCTGCTACGGAGTTTTGCCGGACATGCGCTGCAGATCGCCGCGCACTTCCATCTCGAATCTGACCACGGTGGTTAGCAGTTCAACGCCGTCAGGCAGCGGTTCTAATGCTTCCGGATACCCCGGCGGCGCATTACGCAGCCGAAGGCGGCTGCCAGACCGAATCATTAATTTATTCACGATTCCGTAGTCCATGAGATGTTCCTCCTGGCAGTTATTCCCGGTAGCGGTAGCGATCTTCCCAGTTGACTGTCACCGCATCGCCTTCGATGATTTGACCGGGCAAATCCACCACGGCCACCAGACCGCGTCGGTGCATGGCCTGTTTGACAAAAGCTGCGGTCAACCCCTCACGGTCAGGGAACTGGGACTGAATAATTTTCCCCGGACCGGAGCACGGATTATTCGAGTGGGTCACATACAGCACCGCTCCACTGGAAAAGAATAGCCGGGTGCCAGGCGCCAACCGGGTCAGGTTGGGGATGCCGCTGAGAAGCAGGTTTGCCCCCAGCCATTCCGGCAAAATCTCCGGAAGTCCCAGGCTGGCAGCTACTCCCGTCAATTCTTCGGCCGAGACGATGCTGACTTGACGGTCGTTGAAAATTTGGGTTCCACGCGGATAGAACTGCGTGCGGCTGTCTGCCGGGTGAGTCAGGCCGGCGTGTTTGTCACCGGTGAACCCCTCCACGGTCACTTGAACCGTTTTGACACGGGTGGTGACCAGCGTATCCGCCTGCTGCCCGATCAGGACTGCTGTTGTTAATCCAGCCCAATCATCTTTCATGGTGTTTCCGCTTTTATGGCCGATTTTTTGCGGCGTGCTTTCCAGACTTCACCGGCAATTACCACTCCAGGCAAGGCTGCCCCAAACGGGCAAACCTGTTCCAGACCGCGCCGCACCTGCGCTTGAATCCAGTCCATGATCATCTGCTCCATATCGTCCACCTGCTGACGCGCCCACTCGCGGATTTTTGACTCAAGCTCGGCTTTTTTATCCTCGAGCTCCGGCGGGATGGCGATTACGTTGATCAAAATCGGCTTATCGCTAAAGATTTGGGTGCCGCGGGCCAGTTGCCACTGCGAGATGAACACCCCGGTTTTTTCAAATGGCGGTGTTGTCCAGCCAAAAGTGACATTTGCCCCGGGCGCTACGTCAACCGGCAAACCCAGCCGTTCACCCGCGCCCCAATCGTTGCGCTGGTTGAGCAGGGCTACTTCGCCCATGCGCCAGGGCTCGCTGCCGGTATTGGTGAGGGTCAACTCAATGTCGAGGGTCTTACCCTCGACCACCACCGCCCAATCCGTCTGGCGGAGGACTTTCATCGAATAGGCGGCTTGTTTGCCAGCGGTAATGCCTACCGCTTGTGGGATGGGGCGGCCGGAATATACCTGCGGCTGGTTGTCGCACATCATCTGGGCTGAGTCTCCCCCGTCCAGCATGATGACATCGTCCGCGCCGAAGGAGCGCAGCACCCCGGCAGCCTCAGCCGCCCGGCTGGTTTTCGACGATATGAACAGCACCGTTTCCAGGCTGCCGTTGCCGTCTGCATCGTCCACCCCGGCAAATGTGCGGCCGATGAGGGACGACGAATCTTTGTTGGCGTCTTCAGATAAACCGGCCAATATATCAGGCGCATCCGAGGCTGCCAGCGCTTCGCCGCTCAAGGTGGTGATGCGCGCCTGGTCTGACCACAGTTCAAGCATGCGCTTTTGGTCAGGAAAATCATCCCGGCCGTAGCCTTCACTCAGGATTTGGCCGTCAACTTTAAGAGGGAAAGCCAGGGCAGCCGGGTCGGCGTCGGTGGCAAAGAAGGCGCCGTTGATCACGCAAAAGGCGTCCGGAACGGCAGCGGCGAAGGGATCCCAGAATTGCTGCAGAGATTGACGGCTTAAGGTTGGGTTGTTCCCGCCGTAGGCGCCGGCGCCAGCACCTGCATCCATCACATTGCCGTGCAGCAGGTGCACACCAGCCTCTTTGGAAAGATCGACTACCAGCACATAATCCGGAGTGCCGCCGGTGTAATCCTTGCGGTACAGGTCAACTCCGGGTGCGCTATTCATCAAAACAAAATCCGGCGGGGGCGTTGCTGGTGCGGCACCGGCTTGTGCCGAGAGCGTTGACAGTGATAAGGCAAACAACGCAGTCAGCAGAGCCAACAATGCAAAAAAGGGATTTCTTTCCATGTCTGTATTATATAAGATTGTTGGATTAATTTCTGCGGACACTAGCGGGGCAGAAAAAGATATTCGGGTTACCCCGGCAGTATTTGATTCAAAATGAGCAATATAATCATGCCGGTGGCAATGACCCATAACGAATTCTTGGTGCGGACCCCGACCAAAATGGCGGCCATCCCTGCCAGCAGGCGCGCATTCCCTAATGACAGAAACACTGCGCCATTACGAATAAGCAATTCCTGAAAGACAATCGCTGAGAGAACGGCTGGCGGTACGAAACGCAAGGCGCGCCTCAACACCTCGGGCGGATCAATGATCCCGAAAAGGAAAATAAACGACAGGCGCGTGAGGTAGGTCAGCGCCCCGCCGGCAAGTAAGGCAGCCCAGATATTCACCGGCGTTTTCCCTCCACCAGCATGCCAGTCACAATACCGGCAAAGGCTGCCGCCACCAGGCCTAATTTATAGGGCAGAGGGTAAGCCAGCACCGCCACCACGCCGGCTGCCACCGCGGCTGCCACCGACGCCCGGTCGCGCAGTAGCGGCAGTGTCATGGCAATGAAGGTCAGCGCAGCGGCGAAATCCAGCGACCAGTCCGCAGGAATTACCGTCCCCAGGAAAATTCCGGCTGCCGTGCTGATTTGCCAGAAGGTCCATAACGCCAGACCAGCCCCCAGGAAAAACCAGTGGCGGTAGGTGTTATCGCCCTCGCGCTCATAATTCAAAATGGTGACGGCGTAGGCCTCGTCGGTCAGCAGGTAGCTGAGTCCGGCTTTCCAGAGCGTGGAGAGGTGTTTGGTGTAGGGTGCGATCGAGGCGCTGTAGAGGGCATGGCGCAAATTCAGGATGAAGATGGTCATGACCAGCACCAGGGTCGGCACGCCGCCAGCCACCAGTTGGGCGCTGGCAAATTGAGCCGAGCCGGCGAAGACAATCGACGACATCGCCTGGGCGGCACTGGCAGGCATCCCGCTGCTTATGGCAACCACTCCGTAAATCAGGCCAAACGGAAAAACCCCTACAATAAGGGGTAATTCAGCCCGCACCCCGGCCCAGAATTCCCGAGCCATGTGCAGGCGGGGCGCTGCACCATCCACTGCTGTATTCACGGCCGTGCGTTACTCGAGGTCGTAGCGGTACAGGTTGGTCTGGCGCAATTCAAACCCGACACGTTGGTACAACCGGTTCGCGGCTTCGCGCGAAGGGCGCGAGGTCAGGTCGACTGTTTTGGCGCCCAATTCTGCAGCGCGGTCCAAAGCGGCGCGGGTTAATAACTCGCCAATTCCCTTGCCGCGCATGGCCGTGTCCACCACCACATCTTCGATCCAGGCGCGCACACCGGTCGGAATGCGAAAGGTTACCAGTGTCAGCGAGCCGACGATCTGGCCGCCAAGGTCAGGGTCGCGGGCAATAAAGAAGGATTCGTTGTCGGCGATTTCCTGCAATTCTACGCGCGAGGGAACAACCGCGCTGGAGCTTAGCTGGGGCAACAGTCGGGTAAATGCCTGAACGACTTCGTCGGTGACTTCGGTGAGCAGGGAAATTTCCATGGTCGGGGCTTTCTTAATTGGGAATGCGAGAAACGTTCCCCCGATTTTACTCGATTCCCGGTTGTTTGAGCGGTTTACGCGCACGCGCGATTAATTCGGCTCCCTGTGTCAGCAGCCCGATTTGAGCGATAGCCAGCCAGATGAACAGCAGTGCGGCTGCCAAGGTCGCAAGACGCAGTTGTCCGGGCAGCCTTTGCTGGATATCCTTTACCCGGTTTTGCGCATTCGAGACTAATGTCTGGTATTCATCAATGACCAGTAAGCCGTCCGCAATGCTGATCCCCATTTGATCGGTACTCTGCGATACGCTGGCCAGGTCCAGGGTGATTGTGTCAAGATTCTTGTCCGCCGTGTCCAGCCCGCGTTTGGCTTCCCGCAGCGAGCGCGGGATGGCATTCAGGCTGTCAGAAATATCTCCCAGAGTCTCGTTCAGAGGTACTTCCGGGTTGTAGACCAGGCTCCCTAAAAATGGGATTCTGCTGAGCGAGGTCAGCACGGAATCGATGTTTTTGGCGCTGGTCTGGGCTGAATCCAATGAATCCTGGGTGGCATTGATCGTTCCCGGCAGGTCGGTGCCGAGCAGCGTGCTCAAAGCGGTGAGGGTGGGGTCCATCCCGCGCAGCGACTCATTTACCCCATCCAGAGTGCTGGCCAGCGAATCCAGCGCCTTGTCCGCAGCCTGCAGCGAGGTTTCCGCTGCGGCCAAACCATCCCCGGCAATCGTCAGCGCCTGATCCAGGCCGTCCAGTGTGCTCAACAGGCTGGCGGAAGTGCGGCTGGCTAAGCTGCCGAGGAAGAGTAGACCGGCCAGGCTAAGAATCAATCCAAGAACTGCCGCGATGACCAGCGCCAGCCCGGTGATACGAGAGATGGTAGGTTTCATTGGACTCCTGAGATGGGGAGATGAAAAATGACTGATTGCGGTTAATGGGTTAAATAATCCCGGCTCTTGCACTTTGATTTTACCTGATTTAAAACATATCGGCCGGGAAAGCATTAACCCGGCCGATGGTATGGTGCGGTGTACGAATAGGCTTACGAAACCTGCTGACCGCCATTCAGCGAATCCTGCAGACGTTTCAATTCATCCCATTGGCCGTTGGCTGCCAATCTGGCCTGATCTGGCCAGGTAGCAGGGTCGGTCATGAAAATTCCGGCGGCGGCCAGCATAACGAGCAAACCTTCCGGATCTAAATTGGACAGCTGCTTGAAGGTGTGGATATCCGCCTGATTTAATAATTTAGCAATTTTAGGCCCGATACCCTCGATGATTGTAAAATCGTCCGCTTTGAGGAAGTCCATATTGAACCCTTGCGGTCCAGAGGTATCCTCTTCGACAGCATCCAGGAAGGGGGAGCGAGAAGCTTCGGCATATGTGGGAGCTTCTGAGGGTTCGGGTTCATGGGCATACGGCCCAAAGTCAATTTCGTCATCTTCCATTTCAAAAGCTGATGAGCGTTGGCTGGCTTCCACGGGCTCGTTTGTTTCCAGCGGGCCTTCCTCAATGTCATCGCTTTCTTTTTCTTTAGGGCGGTTGAACAGCATCCAGAACAAAATAATTAACGTCGCCCCCATCAATACCCAGAACCACCAGGGGATACCAGACTTTTCTTGTTGAGCAAGATCAGCAGGCAGCTGGTAGGCCAGGGTCGGGAGGACCTTGGAAGACAGGATTGCGCTCATTTTCTTCCTCCCCGGAGATGATTCACGCTTTTTCCCACTATAATCATGGTTTACTTTACATCAGATTATAGCGGGTGTCAAACTTGATCGCAGCCGGGTTGCCACGGGATGAGTCAAAACCGCCAGCGGGTGGCAGACTGCGGAAAGTCCTGTTCGCGGAAGGCGAACACAGTATGCGCCCGCACCGCGTAGGTGATATTTTCCGGGTCAGGGTCGGCTTTTTCCGGCATGCCCGGATATTTTTTAGCAATTGCGGCGGTCATCCGGTCGAAAATCTCCCGGTCAGTGACCTCTTCCACAACGCCTTCGACGATAACGGCCTCGTCACCACTTTCAGTGTGGCAGCTGACTGCCAGGTTAGCGGCCAGGTTCAAGGCTTTGCGCGAATTTCGCGCGGTGCCAAAATATAATTTGTCGTCCAGCCAGACGCCCCACACCGGCATGGCGTGCGGCCGGCCGTCAGGACGTGTACTGCTGATCCAGTAGTTGCGCGATTTGGTCATTTGTTGGCGAACCCACTCCCAACTGAGCAGGCCTTCAGTGCTGCCGGAAATCCCATATCCGTCAGGCATATCGGGACGTTCAGCGGGGTTGGCAGGTGATTTTTGCATCATTTCCTCCAATCTCCAGTCAAATTAAGTCAATTTTACCTTAGGCTGCGATACAATTTTCAGGTGGAGGACTTATGAGTGATTCTTTCCCTGGAATGAACCGGCTGGTGTGGCGCACCATCGAACCCGCGGATGAGGCGGCATTAATCGCGTTGGATGCGGCCTGCAAAAGTGTTGACGGCGAGGAACCGGTCAGTCATTTGACCGCAGATGCGCTGAAAGCCGCTGCTATGAACAGTGATAATTCGCTGTGCGTGGCGGTGCGCGGTCAAATGGCCGCCGCAGGATGGGTGCTTGCCAGCGAGCCTGGCGAGGGGATTCAACGAATCCGGTTGGGCGGGCAGGTTCATCCCGAATTTCGCCGCCGCGGAGTTGGCGAGGCACTGTTGGCCTGGGCGGAATCGCGCGCACTGAAATTAGCCAAGCCCAATGTTACCTTGCAGTTGATGATCACGAATGAGGCGCTAACCGAGGATGCCAATGCGCTTTACCTGGATTACGGGTATGAAAACATTCTCACCGAACAAATGCTGGTGCGTTCGCTGGGCGGGCCAGCACTTTCCGATCCGCTGCCGGAAGGCCTGACGGAGCGCTCGTGGGATGCCGCCAGCGCGCCGCTTTTCTTTCAAGCCTATGCCGAAGGCTTCAGCGACCGGCTGGGAGATATCGTCCCGGTGCAGGCCGAGTGGATCGCGGAGTACGCGGAGGAGGATGATCAATTCCGCCCGGATTTATCGCGGGTGGTGTTGGAAGGCGAGAAACCGGTGGGTTTCGTCACCTGCGAGATGGACGGGCAAACCGGGTGGATCTCACAGATTGCCGTGGTGCAGGAGCGGCGCAGGAAAGGCCTGGCGCATGCATTGCTGGCGGGCGCGTTAAATAGATTTATACAGGAAGGCTGTCTGGAAGCTGCTTTGCACGTCAATGCCAATAATGCCCGGGCAGCCGCCGTGTTTTTGAATGCCGGTTTTGTACCCCGCCTGACGCGCGCCAAGTTTGTGAAGGAAATTGCCATGGGTGCATAAGGGGTGTATACCACACGTCCGATATTTCCATGGATTATATTTGGTGCGCTGCTCACAGAGTCCTGGGGAAGGCACACCCAGGCGCTTCGACAGGCTCAGCAACCATGCTTCGACAGGCTCAGCAACCGGTCGGGCACATGGGGGAACCCTACAAATAAACAGAAAAGCGCCGATTGGCGCCTTTCTTAATTAATGAACTTAATCTCAACCTAGTGACTGGCTTCGAACTCTTTCATCGCATCCACCAGAACCTGGACGCTTTCCAGCGGCAGGGCGTTGTAGAGCGAGGCGCGGAAACCGCCGACCGAGCGGTGTCCCTTCAATCCGACCATTCCCTTGGTCTTGGTGAGTGCCATGAACTCCTCTTCGAGCCCTTCGAAACCGGGAGCCATCACGAAGGTGACGTTCATGCGCGAGCGGTCTTCTTTGGCAACCGTGCCGACGAACAACTTGCTGTCATCGATGGCTTTGTAGAGTAAATCGGCTTTAGCTTTGTTGATGCGTTCCATTCCAGGTACGCCGCCCAGGTTTTTCAACCAGCGCAGGGTCAGCATGCCGGAGTAAATCGGCAGCACGGGCGGAGTGTTGAATAACGAATTATCTTTGATGTGCGTGCGGTAATCCACCATGGTGGGGATGGGGCGGCTGACTTTACCGAGCAGATCTTCACGCACGATGACGAAGGTCACGCCGGCAGGAGCAAAATTCTTCTGGGCGCCGCCGTAGATCAAGCCGTACTTGGAGACATCCACCGGGCGGGAGAAGATATCGGACGACATATCCGCCACCAGCGGTACCGGGGAATCGATGTCTTTCAACAGCTCGGTGCCGTAGATGGTGTTGTTGGTGGTAATGTGGAAGTAATCGGCGTCTGCCGGAATCACATAATCTTTGGGGATATAGGTGAAGTTCTTATCCTCGGAGGAAGCGACTGCCTCAACCGTGCCGAATAATTTAGCCTCTTTGTAGGCCTTTTTGGCCCAGGTGCCGGTGACCAGGTAGGCTGCTTTTTTCTCGAGCAGGTTGTAAGGAACATGGAAAAATTGCGAGCTGGCTCCCCCGCCGACAAATAAGACTGCGTATCCTTCTGGAATGCCGAGCAGTTCTTTGAAGAGCGCGACGGTTTCATTCATCACAGCCTCAAATTCTTTGCTGCGGTGTGAAACCTCCAGAAGAGACAGGCCCGTCCCGGCGAAATTTTTTACCGCTTCGATGGTTCCATCGATGGTTTCCTGCGGAAGAATCGAGGGACCGGGATTGAAGTTGTGTTTTTTCATACTTTCCTTCCTTGGCGGAAATAGTGAATTGGCAACAAAAAAGCAGGCTGATATTTACCCCAACTCTATTATAGAGAATGTTGGGGGATTAGGGATAGTGAAAGAGTTCATGGTTTCCTTGTTCGTTTGTCAGATGCTTTATGTCGAGCCAAGGCAGCGGGTGAGGCACATGACACAAAATGATGAATATTCAAGTAATCTGGTAAATTGATTTGACTTTGTCCAATTCGATTGGTATCATTTTGATTACCAGATGGGATCATCCGGCTACGCACTGCTACAGCTCATCCACGCCGGATTCTCAACCGCTATATATTTTCCTCCACGAGGTGTCATGGAACCACAGCTATCACCCGGAGGGCGTTTCCGGGCATCCCTGGTCGAAGAGAAGCCGCTTCAGGTGGTGGGGGTGATTAATGCCTATGCGGCAAGACTCGCTGAAAGGAGCGGATTTCGAGCTGTTTATCTTTCCGGAGGCGGCGTGGCAGCCGCCAGTTTAGGTGTGCCAGACCTGGGCATTACCACCCTGGAGGATGTGCTGGTGGATGTGCGCCGCATCACCGCCGCAACCGATCTTCCGCTGCTGGTCGATGTCGATACTGGCTTTGGCAGTGCATTTAATATTGCCCGCACAGTCAAATCACTCATCCGCGAGGGAGCCGGAGCGCTGCACATCGAGGATCAGGTACAGGCCAAACGCTGCGGGCACCGCCCGGGGAAAGAATTGGTCTCTTCCGACGAGATGTGCGACCGCCTCAAGGCCACGGTCGATGCGCGCAGCGATCCGGACTTTGTCATTATTGCGCGAACCGACGCCTTGGCCGGGGAAGGACTGCAGCCTGCCCTGGCGCGGGCAATGGCATACGTCGAGGCCGGTGCCGATATGATTTTTGCAGAGGCGGTCACTGATTTAGCGATGTACCGCCAGTTTTCACAGGCCGCCCGCGTTCCCATCCTGGCGAACATTACCGAATTTGGCAAGACGCCGCTTTTTACGTTGGAAGAATTGGCTGGCGCAGATGTCAGTCTGGTGCTTTACCCGCTTTCGGCTTTCCGCGCCATGAGCGCTGCAGCGCTGAAGGTTTATCAAACCATCCGGACTACCGGAACCCAGCAGGGGGTCATCGATCTTATGCAGACCCGCACTGATCTCTATGATGTTCTCGATTATTTTGCGTTCGAACAAAAGCTGGATGAATTATTTTCAAGGGAGAAAACAGAATGAGCGAACAGGTTATGGAAGAGAAGAAGAATGTAAAGAAATCAGTTCAGCTTTCGGGGGTTGTGGCCGGAAATACCGCGATCTGCACCGTGGGTACGCTGGGACACGATTTGCGCTACCGCGGCTATGATATCAATGACCTGGCCGAGTTTGCCACTTTTGAGGAGGTTGCCTACCTGCTGGTGCACGGCGAACTGCCGGTCAAAAACGAGCTGGACCGCTATCGCCGCAAGTTAAAAAACCTGCGCGGTCTGCCTGCACCGGTTAAGGCGGTGCTTGAATCCATCCCGGCTGCCGCCCACCCGATGGACGTGCTGCGCACCGGCTGTTCAATTCTGGGGGCGGTACTGCCTGAGCGCGAAGATCATACCGATGAGGGCGCCCGGCACATCGCTGACCGCCTGCTGGCGATTTTTCCATCGATGTTGCTGTACTGGTACCACTACGCCCACCACGGGCGGCGCATCGAAGTTGAAACCGATGACGACTCGATTGCCGGTCACTTCTTGCACCTGCTGCACGGGCGCAAACCAAGCGAACTGCATGAGCGGGCGCTGGACATCACCTTTACCCTGTATGCCGAGCATGAGTTCAACGCCTCAACTTTTACCAGCCGGGTGATCACCGGCACCGGAACGGATATGTATTCGGCGATTACCGGGGCTATCGGTGCGCTGAAGGGTTTCAAACACGGCGGCGCAAATGAAGGCGCCATGGAAGTGATCGAAAAATACGGCACAGCCGAGGAAGCAGCTGTGGATGTCCATGATATTCTTGCCAATCACGGCATCATCCTGGGGTTTGGTCACCCGGTTTACACCATCTCTGACCCGCGCGCCAAGATCCTCAAGGGGTTGTCCTGCTCGCTGTGCAAAGATTTCGGCGACGAGACTCTATGCGACATCGCCGAACGGATCGAAGATGTAATGTGGGACGAGAAGCGCATGTTCCCCAACCTGGACTGGTACAGCGCAGTGGCATACCACATGCTGGGCATCCCCACCTTCATGTTCACCCCGCTGTTTGTCATGGCGCGAACATCCGGCTGGTCGGCGCACATTATTGAACAGCGCCAGGACGGCAAGATTATCCGCCCGGCCGCTAATTATATCGGGCCTGATCCGCTTGACTTCACCCCGCTGAACAAACGTGGTTAAGCCGCAATGATGGCGGGGCACATCTCGAACATCCGGCCACAGCCTGACCAGGTGCTGGTCGATATAGCGGACTATGCCGGCAATCGGGTGATCGACAGCCGCGAAGCCTATAACACCGCCCGTCTGTGTCTGATGGACACGCTTGGCTGCGGGCTTGAGGCGTTGTCCTATCCGGCCTGTACCAAATTACTGGGGCCAATTGTGCCGGGGACGATTGTACCCAACGGCGCGCGGGTGCCCGGCACCTCCTACGTATTGGATCCGGTGACAGCGGCGTTTAACATTGGCGCCATGATCCGCTGGCTGGACTTCAACGATACCTGGCTGGCGGCGGAGTGGGGGCATCCCTCTGATAACCTGGGCGGCATCCTGGCGGCTGCCGACTGGCAGTCGCGCACGAATATGGCCGCGGGCAAGCCGCCGCATACCATGCGCAGCGTGTTGACCGCCATGATCAAAGCCCATGAGATTCAGGGTGTACTGGCATTAAAAAACAGCTTTAACCGCGTCGGGCTGGATCACGTCGTTCTGGTGAAGGTTGCCAGCACCGCGGTGGTCACCGCGCTGCTGGGCGGCACCCAGGAGCAGCTGATTAACGCACTTTCGAACGCCTGGGTCGACGGGCAGTCGCTGCGCACCTACCGCCACGCACCCAATACCGGATCGCGTAAATCCTGGGCGGCTGGCGACGCTACTTCGCGGGCAGTGCGCCTGGCGTTGATGGCGCTGCGCGGCGAGATGGGCTACCCATCGGCATTGACCGCTCCCACCTGGGGTTTTTACGATGTGCTTTTCAAAGGCAAACCGTTCCAACTGGAACAACCCTACGGCGCGTACGTCATGGAAAATGTGCTCTTCAAGATTTCATTTCCGGCCGAGTTCCATGCGCAGACCGCCGTGGAAGCTGCCATCCAGCTCTACCCCGAAGTGCATACCCGCCTGGATGAGATCGAGAAAATTGTCATCACCAGCCACGAATCAGCCATCCGCATCATCGATAAAGTCGGGCCGCTATACAACCCGGCTGACCGGGATCATTGCATCCAGTACATGACCGCGGTCGGGCTGATCTTCGGCGAGCTTACGGCGGCATATTACGAGGATGCGGCAGCTCGCGACCCGCGCATTGATGCGCTGCGCGAAAAGATGGTGCTGGTAGAAAACCCACAGTACAGCCGGGATTACCTGGATCCGGACAAGCGCTCGATCGCCAACGCAGTGCAGGTCTTTTACAGCGATGGATCTCATACTGAAAATGTGGCGGTTGAGTACCCGCTCGGTCACCGCCGCCGCCGAACTGAGGGCATCCCGCTGCTTATCGAGAAGTTCAAGACCAACCTGGCCCGGCGTTTCTCTCCAGCGCAGGCTGAGAAGATATTGGACATTTGCAGCGACCAGGAACGATTGGAAACCATGTCCGTACCTGAATTTGTTGATCTTTTCGTCGTTTAGCACCAAAACAACTCTTGAGGAGAAATATCTTGACGGAATCCGATGGACGGGTCGACCTGGAAAGAATGGGCAAAGTCTACGAGGAGAGCCGGAAACGCTATCTGGCAAATTCAGGCAGTTCGACGGTCACACTGCGCGCCACCGCCAAACTAGTCAAAAATGCCTATTTGGAAGGCCGCATCGGCAAGTATCGCTTTACCTGTGACGAACCAACGGCGCGCGGCGGCGAGGATGCGGCTGCCAGCCCGCTCGAGTACTTCCTGGCGGGAGCAGCCTTTTGACTGCTCTCCCAATTGGTGCAGTTTGCACACTTATACCAGGTAATTTTGATGGACGTTGACGTTGACCTGCGGGCAACCTTTGACTCGGGCGACAAATTTGATGTCGGCGGGCCAGGCGCATCCTTCCGGAAGGTTATATACCGGGTGACCATCGACAGCCCGTCACCCGAGGAGCAGGTGCAACGCCTGCTGGAACACGCTGAACGCGGCTGCCATACTGCCCAGTCGCTGCGACAGCCGGTAGCTGTGGAAATCGAAGCCGTGATTAAGAACAAATCGGCCGGGTAGTGAATCTTTTATCATTCATAACAAACCAAAGGCGAGGGTGCAATGGATAAACGAAGAATAACAGTAGCTGCCGGCGACGGCATTGGGCCTGAATTGTTGCGGGCAGTTTTGCGTATTTTTGAAGGCGCGAATGTCCCGTTGGATTATGATGTGGTCGAGGTGGGCGAGCAGGTTTACCTCAAAGGGATAACAACCGGCATTGCCCCGGATGCCTGGGACATCATCCGGCGCAACAAGGTAATGCTCAAGGCCCCGATCACCACCCCGCTGGGCGGCGGGTACAAGAGCATTAATGTCACCATGCGCAAGGCGCTGGGCTTGTTTGCCAATATACGGCCGGTCAAGGCCTACACCCCGTATGTGCCTTCCAACTTCCCCAAAATGGATATGGTAATCGTGCGCGAGAACGAGGAAGATCTGTACGGCGGGATCGAGTATCAACAAACCCGCGAGATGACCGTGGCGCTCAAACTGATCAGCAAACCTGGATCGGAATCCATCATCCGTTATGCGTTTGAATACGCGCGCGCTTACGGCCGCAAAACCGTGACCTGCATGACCAAAAACAACATCATGAAGATCACCGACGGACTCTTTGAGAGAACGTTTCAGGCAGTAGCCAAAGAATATCCCGACATTGCTACCGATCACATGATCATCGATATTGGCGCGGCGCGTATTGCTGCCAAGCCGGAAACCCTGGACGTGATTGTGACGCCCAACCTGTACGGCGACATCGTATCGGATGTTGCCGCTCAGGTGTCAGGCTCGGTAGGGTTGGGCGGCTCGGCTAATGTCGGCCTAACGAACGCCATGTTCGAGGCGATTCACGGTTCCGCTCCTAAATGGGCCGGGAAGGATGATTCCAACCCATCGGGATTTTTACAGGCCGCGATCATGATGCTGGTGCATCTTGGTCTGGTCGATTACGGGGAGAAAATCCACAACGCCTGGCTGCGCACCCTGGAAGACGGCTACCACACCCGCGATATATATCGTGAGGGGGTGAGTGTGAAAAAGGTTGGCACGCTGGGATTTGCAGACGCCATTATCGCGCGCCTGGGACAAATGCCTCAGCAGTTGGCGCCAGTTTCTTTCAAGAGCAGCGACATGACGATTCACCTGGCACCGGCAATGCCGGTAAAGAAGACGTTCAGCGGGGTGGATGTCTACATGGATTGGGATGCAGATGGGCGCAACCCGACCAAAATTGGCCAGGCGATGCAGGCAATGGAAGGCGGCGGGTTGAAGTTGAACATGGTCACCAACCGCGGGGTGCAGGTTTACCCGGAAGGCTTCCCGGAGACATTCGTCACGGATTTCTGGTGCGCGCGCTATTTGGCGACCGACGGGGCGGTAGGCAGCCAGCAGGTGATCGAGCTGCTCAGCCGCATCCAGGCTGCCGGGTTCGAGGTGGTCAAAACCGAGAATTTGTACGCCTTTGATGGCGAGCGCGGCTACTCAGCGGATGTTGGGTAGTAATTTAGGGTTTTCGTAGGTTGGGTTGAGGGCGAGGAAATATAGAGGATTAATATAAATATTTTTAGCCCGAAACCCAACACCCTGGCCAACGAACCAATGGCGGGTTTCGGGGATGAATAAATGCCTTACCAAGCATCGCTGTTCATCGCCCCTCAACCCGACCCATGATAATTTCATATCCCTCATCCCCCAGAAAATAGCGCAACTCGGGCTCGAAGGTCTCGATCAGCAGGGTATCTGTTTCGGCCGGGCGCAGGCAGGAGCCGGGTTCATCCAGCAGCAATTCGGACGTATCCAGCGTGATGCGGCCAGATTCATCCAGGTCAAGCGGATGCAGCACGCAGTAAAACGGTTTGAAGCGCCACGGATGCAGTCCGTTGATATCCCCGGCGACCTGCAAAGCGCACTTATGATCGTCGCGCAGGAAAATACAAGCCGTCTTGCCGTAATGCGTGACATCTGGCAGTACGCGTGAATGCACTACCTGCCCGCTGTGCGCAAACGGATCAGCATCGCTGCGCTCATCCAGCCACAGGTCAGGGTCGTCCCAACCGGACGGCATGTGCGGTATGATTAATGCGGCATGTTGGCGGATGTCCTGCCATTCGGCAGAATCAATCCAAACACCGTGCAGGCAGCAGGCTGCGCGGCATTCTTCCAACCGGCAGCGGCGCATTGGTTCTTTTTGCAGCAGGCGCGGGTTGATTTGAACAGGCATCGAGCGAGATTGTACCACGGTCGAACAGGTGGTTTCCGGCGGCTGATGTGTTGGAGGTGAAGCATGAAACTATCCCTTGGCGCTGACGAACGCACATTGGTGGTTGATTTTGTGCTAGACGAACTGATTCGAGCCGGTCACAGCGTCACTTATTACGGCCCGCGAAGTGAAGATTCATTGCCTGTGGAAGAAAATGCCTGGCCCAACGTGGCTCGGCGCGTGGCGGAGGACGTGGCCGCCGGCCGCTCGCAGGAAGGGATATTATTTTGCTGGACGGGCACCGGCGTGAGCATGGCGGCCAACAAGGTGCGCGGCATTCGGGCGGCGTTGTGCGCTGACGCGGAAACTGCCCGCGGCGCTCGGCTGTGGAACAATGCCAATGTGCTGTGCATGTCACTGCGATCCACCGCCCAGCCGGTGGCCAAGGAAATTCTGCAAGCCTGGTTTAGCACCGCCTACCAACCCAATCCTTTCGACGATGCCAGCTTGCGGATGCTCGATGACCTGGAAAATGACCGCTGACGCAGGAAGAGTTATCTCTTTACGTAGGAAAACTTTTCGGCATTCAGTCCGTTGACCATGGGCTAGATATCCGCACCGCGGATGCGCCCAGGTGATTCATCCATGTTTGTCCAGTAGTACACCCAACGCCTGGCGATGCTTGTGCAGGATGGCAAGGCTGTCCTACCGCGCGCAGCCGATTACGGTCAAGGGCAGTAAATCCGCTTAGAGAATCCCGACAGGCTGGGTCAGGATCAAATGATTTGACAATTTAATCAAATTTTATATGCGGCATAAAGCGAAGTTGAATTTCACGTAAACGCGTGTTATACTTAATTACGTGAAACGATTGAAGATTGAGGTTGAAATGGAAAAGACCCAAAATGTAACCCTGGCGATTCCAAAGGAAATATTGCGGAAAGCAAAAATCCTTGCGGTACAGAGGAACACTTCACTTTCGGGTCTGCTTACTCAGACCCTTGAAGCATTGGTTTCCGATGAGGAGAAATACGAGTCAGCGCGTCTGCGGAATATTAAATTGCTGCGTAAGGGATTAAATCTGGGCACGCAAGGTTCAACATCCTGGACACGTGAGGACTTGCATGACCGAAAATCCAGCTAACGCTATCTTTGTTGATACAAACGTCCTGGTCTACGCTTACGATGATACAGCTGGTCAGAAACACACCATTGCAGCCCAGGCAGTGGAAAATTGGTGGAACAATAAGAATGGGCATATCAGTCTTCAGGTTATCCAGGAGTTTTATGTAACGATTACCCGTAAAATCCCTCATCCGATGAATGCGCAGGCTGCCCGCCAAATCGTGGCTGACCTGGCAAACTGGAAAATTCACTGTCCCACCATAGACGACGTTTTGCAAGCGGTCGATATCCAACAAGCCCACCAACTCTCTTTTTGGGATGCCATGGTGATTGAGAGCGCGGTGCGCCAGGGCTGCCGGACCCTAGCCTCGGAAGGTTTGACCCACGGACGAATCATTGCAGGTGTCGAAATATTCAACCCATTTATCGAAACGGAATCCTGATGGATCTTTTCACGCACTCCATGAATGAAGGCATGCAGCTCGAGTCGCCGCTGGCAGCGCGCATGCGCCCGCGCACCATGGACGAATTCGTCGGGCAGGAGCACATCATCGGTCCGGGGAAGCTGCTGCGGCGCGCGATTGAGGCCGACCGTCTGTTCTCTTCGATCATTTTCTTTGGCCCGCCGGGTACCGGCAAAACCACCCTGGCGCGCATCATCGCCAATACCACCCAGGCGCATTTCGAGAGCATTTCAGCGGTGCTGGCCGGGGTAGGCGAATTACGCAAGTTGATTTCCGAAGCCACCGACCGGCGCCGGCTGTACCGCATACGTACCATTTTGTTCGTGGATGAGGTCCATCGCTGGAATAAAGCCCAACAGGACGCGCTCTTGCCGCATGTCGAAACCGGCATGGTAACCCTGATTGGGGCAACCACCGAAAACCCGTATTTTGACGTCATTTCTGCGTTGGTCTCGCGCTCGCGGTTGTTCCAGTTGGAACCGCTATCAGAAGAAAATCTTTCAATTGTTCTTGATCAGGCTCTAGCCGACAAGGTGCGCGGCTACGGCAGCCGGTTCATTGATCTGACTCCTGATGCGCGGGCGCACCTGCTGCGCGTGGCAGGCGGCGACGCGCGTAATATCCTGAATGCGCTCGAGTTGGCGGTCGAGACCACTCTTCCGGCCGCGGACGGCGTCATTCAAATTGATTTGGATGTTGCGCAGGAATCGATCCAGAAACGTGCCGTGATCTACGACCGCATGGGCGACCAACATTACGACACCATCTCTGCCTTTATCAAATCGGTGCGCGGCTCGGACCCGGATGCCGCCCTGTACTGGCTGGCAAAAATGCTGGCAGCCGGAGAGGACCCGCGTTTCATCCTGCGGCGCCTGCTGGTGCTGGCAGGGGAGGATATCGGGTTGGGCGACCCGAACGGATTGGTGGTGGCGGCTGCCGCAGCTTACACCTATGAATATATCGGGCTGCCCGAAGGCATTTACCCGCTGGTAGAGGCGACGCTGTATCTTGCCACCGCACCCAAGTCCAATTCGGCCGGTGCATTTTTCAAGGTGCGCGAATTACAGGAGCAGGAGGGGATCGGACCAGTCCCGGCTCACCTGATGGACGCCAGCCGCGATGCCCGCGGCCTGGGCCATGGCAAGGGATATGAATACCCGCACTCCTTCCCCGAACATCATACCGGGCAGCAGTACCTGCCCAATTCAATGCTCGGACGAGTTTTTTACAAACCCTCGGATCAAGGCTATGAGGCCGGGGTAGCGGAGCGTGTCGAGCGCTGGCGCAAAGCCCAGGCAGCCGCGTTGGGCTACGATTATCCACCCAAGGACACGGGGAATGACAATCCTGCTGCTAATTCGCCACGGGGAAAATGATGTCATGCTGCGCCGCCTGACGGGGCGTACGCCGGGCGTTTCCCTCAACCTGAAAGGGCGCCAGCAAGCTCAGACATTGGCTAACGCTTTGACGCACGCCCCGATCACCGCGGTTTATTCCAGCCCGCTGGAGCGCGCCATCGAGACCGCTGAGCCTCTGGCACGGGCACATCATTTAACCGTTCAAATGCGCCCGAATCTCATCGAAGTGGATTACGGCCAGTGGCAGGGGCGGACCTATAAGCAGCTTGGGCGTTTAAAGTTGTGGAAGGCGCTGCTTGAGCAACCGTCGCAAATTCGCTTCCCGGGCGGTGAAACCATGGCTGAGGTCCAGCAGCGGGTCGTGGCTGATTTGGACGCGTTGGCGCGCCATTGGCAGGTTCCTGAGGCGGATGGGAAGGCTGATGAGCAATTGATCGCCGTGGTTGCACATGCCGACATCGTCCGGCTGGCGTTGGCGCGTTACCTGAACATGGCCCTAGACGATTTCCTGCGTCTGACGGTCAGTCCGGCTTCGGTATCGATCGTCCAAAGTGATGGGTCAGGCTGCCCGCGCGTGATCAGTATCAACCAGTTGCCCAATTTCTCCTGGCCCGCCCCTCAGACTCCGGTCACGCGCAAAAAGCGGGAGCAGGAATAACCCGAACAGGTTATTTAAGCAATCATTTGTGGCCATTAACAAAAATCCAATATGCGCATGCTATAATTTTAAAATACGATATTCAACAATCCAATGAAAATTGGGATTACCCAGAGGGACAAGGAGAATAACACGATGATGATCAGCAAAGAGCTCAATGATGCCATTAATGCCCAGGTCGGCGCGGAGTTCGGCGCCTCGCTGCAGTATTTAGCCATTGCCACCTACTTTGACGGTGAAGGGCTGAAGAAATTGGCTGCTCTCTTCTACAAACAGGCCGCGGAAGAGCATGACCATGCCATGAAGTTCATAAAATACATCGTCGATACCGGCGGTGAGGTTCGGATCCCAGCGGTTGCCGCACCCAAAGCCGCATTTACCTCCGCTGAGGAAACCGTCAAACTGTCGCTGGACTGGGAACTGGAAGTGACCCGCCAGATTAACGCGCTGTACGATATTGCCCGCGCCAAGAACGACTATGCCGGACAGAATTTCCTCAACTGGTTCGTTGAAGAACAGGTTGAAGAAGTCAACTCGATGGATAATCTGCTCAAGGTTGTGCGCCGGGTTGGCGAGAAGAACATTATTATGATGGAAGCCTACCTCTCGCACGGAGCGTAATCGCACTGCATACGATAAAAGCGGGCGCTGAAACCAGCGCCCGCTTTTTGTTAATTGAAAACCAGCGCCCAGATCAGCCAGACAATCATCACCAGCACACCAAAGCCAAAGCGGGCGATGACGCCCCAGCCGCAGCCAAGCGCTAATCCTTTGGTCGATTCCAGGGCTTTGCGCCAATCTTTGATGCGCATGTACTCGACCAGGAAAATGCCGGCCATCCCGAGCACAAGTCCGCCAACCGGCGGCAAGAGGATACTGCCAACAACCGCCCCAACCAGCGCCACGGCGATCGACAGCCAGCTGGCGCCGCTGACACGCGCATTGGCGCCCATCAGGATATTATCCATCAGGCCGCCGGTAATCGTCAGCAGGGTGATGATGACTATGAAGATGATGGCTGTGGTGCCAAACCCGGTCACGATGGCATACACCAGGGCTGCGATCCACATGACCCACAGACCCGGCAGGATCGGCAGCGCCAGCATTGCCAGCCCGGTCAACATGACCCCGCCGATGACCCAGGGAAAAGTGGCTGTGAGAAATGATTCCATGCTGCTCAGTCCAACTCAGGGGTGATCACTTCGATACCGCCCATCCACGGACGCAGCACCTCGGGCACCACCACACTGCCGTCGGCTTGCTGGTAATGTTCCAGTACCCCGATCAGTGTGCGCGGCATGCCCAGACCGGAGCCGTTGAGCGTATGCACCAGACGGGTTTTGCCGCCCTCCGTCGGACGGTATTTGATATTGGCGCGGCGTGCCTGGAAGTCGGTGACATTCGAAACCGAAGATACCTCCAACCACTCGTTGCAGCCGGGCGCCCACACTTCAAGATCGTAGGTTATGGCTGAGCCGAAGCCGATATCGCCCGTGCAAAGCTGTACCACCCGGTAGGTCAGCCCCAGGCCGGCACAGGTTGCTTCGGCAGCCTCCAGCATTTTGACCAGTTCAGCCTCCGAATCCTCGGGTTTGCAGTAGGTGTACATTTCGACTTTGTCGAACTGGTGCCCGCGCTTAATACCGCGCACGTCGCGCCCGGCGCTCATTTTCTCGCGGCGGAAGCAAGGGGTATAAGCGGTGTAGCGCCGCGGCAGGCTGGCTTCTTCCAAAATTTCATCCATGTGCATGCCGGTCAGCGGAACTTCGGCAGTCGGCACATTCCAGAAATCTTCTTCGACGTCATGGTACAGGTTGTCGATGAACTTTGGGAGCTGTCCGGAGGCGTACAGGGTAGCTGCTTTGACCATGAACGGCAGGTAGCGCTCGCGGTACCCCTGGCGAATGTGCAGGTCGAGCATCCAGGCAATCAAGGCGCGCTGCAGCCGGGCGCCAGCTCCGTTGAGAATATAGAAACGCGAGCCGGTGATCTTGACCCCCCGGTCGAAGTCTATGATGCCGAGCTGCGGACCGAGTTCCCAGTGCGGCTTAGGGGTGAAGTTGTATGCAGGCAGCTCGCCCATCTGGCGCAGCACCACATTTTCATGTTCACCGGTACCGTAGGGAGTGCGCGGGTCGGGCAGGTTGGGAATGGTAGCGACTGCGTCCTGCAGCCGGGTATCCACATCGCGTACGCGTTCGTCCAGCGTGGCAATCTGGTCACCCAGCCCGCGCATGGCGTCGATTTTTTCCTGGCGTTCGACCGGGTCCTTCATCCGCCCGATTTCTTTCGAGACGTTGTTGCGTTCGGCCTTCATCACCTCGACCTGGCTGAGCAGGCTGCGGCGGTCCTGGTCGAGCTGCAGCACAAGGTCTATCACGGCGGTTTCCATTTGCCGGGCGCGCAGTGATTCACGGACGATATCGGGTTTCTCGCGGAGTAAATTAATGTCTAACATGGGGATGCACCTCCTGGTCGTTTAATAGCAAACCCCCACGTCCGCGCAGGACGAGGGGGGATCAACTCGTGGTGCCACCTGCTTTCGCTGCACTGACTGCACAGCCTCTCGGGACGATAACGGTTCCAGCCGGCTCTCTTACGACTGCGCGAATCACAGCCCCTGCGAGAGCGATACCAGGGGGGATTTCTCCGAAAAAACCTGTCAGCTCGCACTGGCCGCTGATTCTCTGAAAGGGTGTTCCGGCTACTTGGCCCTGGGTGACTCTTTGTATCCAGATTATACCTGAGCGGTAAGGTCTGTCAAGCTGAAAACTGAAGCCCCCATAGAACTGCTTAAACCTGTAAAATGGAGGTTGAATTCAGATCCAGAACGGATTGATATGGACATCAAAATTGCACGCTATATCGGCCGGGGATTGTGCATCCTGCTCTTCATCCTGTGGGGTTCGTTTTTTATCGAACACCTCAGCTTCTTTTTTATGAAGACTGGTGAGCCGCCTGGCGCTAGTGTCTGGCTGCTGCAGCTTGTGCACTTTTCCCTGCTGGTCAGCTACCTGGTATGCTTTAAATTTGAACGTCTTGGCAGCGTGAGTTTATTCGTCTTTGCGTTGATTTTCTTTTTGGCCACTGCCGGCGACCAGGCACTGCTTTTTATCGTCATTTCAGTCAGCCCGATCCTCTTTTTTGGCTACGGATGGATGCGCAACCTGTGGAAGGGCAGTCCAGCCACCAGCTAGCGGAAACGCTCAACCGGCTGGCGTCCGGCGGCGGGCTAATCGAGCCGCTTCCCGGCGATATTCAGCGCCTGTCGATTCCAGCAGGCCCGGGCGGTTGCCCACAGGGTGTATACCGCCTGGCGCAATTGGATGACACGCGCAACCTTCAGCGTTATGATTTCAACTGGCAGCCGCCTTGCACATTAACCCTGCGCGTGCGCGTATCTGCTCCGGATTTACCCGGAACCTGGGGCTTTGGTCTGTGGAATGATCCCTTCACAGCCTCGCTGGGGTTGGGGGGAGGCGCGCGTAGCCTGCCGGCGCTGCCAAACGCTGCCTGGTTTTTCCATGCTTCACTGGCTAACGCGCTCTCGCTGCGGGATGACCTGCCCGCGAACGGATTCCTGGCGGCAGTTTTTAGCAGCCGGAACCCTTCCCCGTTTTTATATCCAGCAGCGCTTTTGGCTGCACCCCTGTTAACCTGGCGGCTGACAGCACGCTGGCTGCGGCGGACAGCCCGCCGCTGGGTCCAGGAGGATTCAACCCTGCTGAGCCATGATCCAACCGTCTGGCATGATTACCGCCTGGACTGGCGCCTGGGTGAGGTGAGCTTTCTGGTGGACGGACAACCCGTGGCAGAGATGCCGCTTACACCGCGCGGGCGGTTAGGGCTGGTGATCTGGATCGACAACCAGTACGCTGCCTTTAAGCCGGACGGGACCCTGAAGTACGGCGTGCAGGAGAATCCAACCTCCGCCTGGCTCGAAATTGCTGATCTACAACTCTATTCCGGTCGTTAAATCGCAGACAGCGAACGTTTCCGAACGCTGTCTGCACACCCAATCTCCCAAGCCCCTTCTAATCGGAAGAGAAGAGGCTTGCGTCTGCCCCGTCCCCACGGGACATACGCAGGCCGTTGTTATGGGAGGAATAATTGAAGGATTAGTCCCACCAGCAGTAAAAGTCCGTAACTGCGGTTCTGATAAAAAGCCGAAGCAACAAAGTAAAGCGGCCAGCCCTCAGCCCCGGGACCTGAAGCGGGTTTTTCCGTTGGGCGCGGGTGGCTGAAAACTTTAATTACCGGCACCAGGTAGTACCAGGCCAGGATCACGATCAACATCACCGGTGAGAAATAGCCTGTGATCACCAGGGCGAAAATTGCAAGATATTGCAGCGCGATCATTGCCAGGACGGCATAGCGGGAGGCCGTCTCCCCGATAATGACCGGCAGGGTATGAATCCCCTTGGCTTTATCTTCCTTGAGCTTGTCAATGTGTTTGCCGAAGATAACCGTAGTCGGCCCTATGGCGTATGCCAGCGAGGCGATGGCCACGTTCCAATCCCACTGCCCGGTGATGACATAGTAACCGCCGCCAATCATCAACGGTCCCCAGGTGATCAGTACCGCAAGTTCACCCAGACCGATGTATTTCAGGGGCCAGGTGTAGAATACAACAAAAAATGCGCCGGCCAACAGGAAACCAAGCGCCAGCCAGTCGTTGACTGCGACCAGGTAGGCGCCGGCAGCTAAGGCGATCAGGCCGGTCACTGCGACGTAAATCAGGTGCGTCTTGCGCGACCATAATCCCTGTTCCAGCGGTTGCGGGCCGTACTGGGTGCGGTAGTAATTGTTTTTATCCACCCCGCGCGAGAAATCGGTCAGGTCATTGAGCAGGTTGTTGGTGGCATGGGCAAAAATCAAGCCGATCGCCAACAGTCCCCAGCGCAGCCCGTCGAACAAGCCGGCGCGCACTGCGAGCAGTCCGGCGATTCCGGCTGAGATGAAGGTCATGATCAATACCGCAGCGCGCGTGGAGATCAACCAGCGCGAAATTACATCCAGGCCGTCCCACTCCTCTTTATTGATGCGCGGGATCACTTGCAAAGCTTTTACCCACATGCGGACATTCATATTGGTTGCGTTCCCAAACCCCCTCAGTGGAGTATCATGGATGGATTGACCTTATGCTAATAGATGTCAATGAGGCGCATAAGTTACCTAATATTATCAAAATTAGATTAATATTTCTTAAGATTAGTTTGAGAGGGAATTAAGCTTCTTATAAGGGCCGGTTTATTGCCCTATACTTGACGGACGCTGGAACCTTTCTTTATAATCTGACTAATTATGTCCAATATTATTCGATCGAATCAAACAAACACAGCAATTCGTAAAAAAGCCCATCGCTCTGCATGGGTAGGCCTGATCATGGCAACCATCCTGGCTGGCTGCTCCATTGGAGGTGGGCTGGTGGAACCACAGTCGCGAGAAGTGACTCTCGCTAACCCAACCCTGGTGCCCAGCGCCACCCGGCAGCCGACCGCAACTGCGACCGTAACGGCTACGCCCACCGAAACTCCTACTCCCACACCCTACCCGCTGACCATGCAGGCGATGCGCGCGCGGGATTATCCCGGCAGCGATCTGGTCATTGAACAGACGCTCGACCCGGGATCCAATTATTACCGGTATGTAGCCTCGTACCTGTCGGACGGGCTAAAAATTTACGGAATGCTCACCGTGCCGTACGCTGATCCACCGGAAGGCGGTTGGCCAGCCATCATCTTCAACCACGGCTATATCCCGCCAGCCGAATACCGCACTACCGAGCGGTATGTGGCTTATGTCAATGCGCTGGCGACCAACGGATATGTGGTTTTCAAGCCGGATTACCGCGGCCACGGTGATTCGGAAGGCGCAGCTACTGGCGGTTATTCCAGCCCGGCGTATACGGTGGACGTGCTCAATGCACTGGCGTCCGTGCAGCGCTACCCGGGCGTCAACCCGGAGAAAATGGGCATGTGGGGGCATTCCATGGGCGGGCATCTGACATTGCGCGCCATGGTAACCGTCAAAAGCATCAGGGTGGGGGTCATTTGGGCCGGGGTGGTTGGTTCTTACCAGGATATGATGACCAACTGGCGGCGCAACCGGCCGTTCCCGACGACCTCCGGGCGGCTTTCGCGGATTGGGCAGGAATTGACCGATACCTACGGCTCGTGGGACGAAAACCCGGAATTTTGGGCGTCGATTTCACCGATTGACAATGTGGCTGACATCAGCGGTCCGGTGCAGCTGCATCACGGCACAGCCGATGCGGACGTCCCGTTGGAGTTTTCCGAGAGCCTATATCAGGCGATGGTCAATGCCGGTAAAGAGGCGGAGTTTTACACCTACCCCGACAACGATCATAACATTTCGCAGGCATTTAGCAGCGCCATGCAGCGAACGGTGGAGTTTTACGACCGGTTTTTGAAGTAAAAATTAGAAATAGGTGTGCTTCAGCGAACCATATTTAAAATCATGCATGGGATGCGCTTCCGCGCACCGATCCTCGGATCATGTATAGGGTGCGCTTCAGCGCACCATTCACGAATCATGTATATGGTGCGCTGGAACACCACCTCCAATTAAAAAAACCAATCGCAAACCCCGATATCTGCGCGATAAACGCCAAATCTTGGTTCTTAGCTTGAGATTGATTCCTTGATTTGATTTTCTCCGAACCACAATAATGGTGCGCTGCTCACAGAGTCCTGCGGAAAGCGCACCCTATAAAGACCAAATTAGATTGCACGCGCTTAGATTGAGTAATTTAATCAATCCAAATACTCTGTACCAACCATATTTTTGCCATCCTCTTCATGTTCCCACCTTCTTGGATACCATCCTAGCTCAACATACCGATGAAAACTGGACCATTTCCAATCCTCTACATTATTAACCAAACCATGTTTCACCGGGTTGTAATGGATGTAATCGAAATGTCTTTCGAAATCAAAATCATCCACAATTATGTGTTCCCAAAACCTTCGCTGCCAAACACTGCCTTCCCTGCGAATCTCCCGGGATTTATTTAAATTTGGGGTAACTTCATTTGTTCCTTTGAAACGACGGGTGAAATAGGATTTGATATATCCCCAGCGGATTGAACAATCCCCGTCAGTTTCTGGGAGTGTCAAAATGCAATGCAGGTGATCTGGAAGTAGACAAATGGCATCCATAGTGAAAGGATAACGTTCCATTGCTGAGCGGAATGCATCTCCTAGTAATTCACGAGCGGACGGCGAATCAAATATTGGGAGCCGATTGTAGGTGACCACAGTAAAGAAAAAGGTCCCACCAGGTTGGATAAGACGGAGATATTCGGGCATAATTATTAAGCATTAAATTGTGGTTTGAAAATCCATTAGGCCTATTATAGAGGCTTATCACGGCAGTTGTGGTTACTGTTTAGGTATATAGTGAAATTGGTGCGCTGAAGCGCACCCTATGAAAGCTGGCAGGTAATCCTGGATAAAGACGAGAATAGTGCGCTGAAGCGCACTGTTTTCTACTATACGCCACAACGCCCCAATTGACTAGCTTTGTCAACTTTCCTTGACGCTTTTTCGCCGTTAAGGTACGATACCCATGTGAGCCGCTCTCTATCCCGCAAACAACTCATGATCCTCATTGCCGTTGACACGCTTGTGCTGCTGGTGGTCACCTGGCTTGGCTTTGCCACTCATAATCGCAGTCTGGCAGATGGGCGCTGGTTGGCGACCTTCATTCCGATGGCATTTGCATGGTTCCTGGCAGCGCCCTGGTTGGGGTTATACCGGGCGGGGGTGGCGGACAGGATGCAGGATTTTTGGCGGACGGCGATTGCTGCGGCACTGGCAGCGCCCCTGGCGGTGCTGTTGCGGGCATTATGGCTGCAGCAAACCGTCATCCCTGTATTCGGGCTGGTGATGATTGCCATGACGGCCGCGGGAATGATGCTGTGGCGATTGGCCTGGGCTGCATGGACGGCCAGAAAGTTGCCAGCGGATGGACGAAGCTGAATTAATCCACGAAGCAATTCAAGGCGACCTGAACGCTTTCAACCGGCTGGTGCTGACCTACCAGGAGATGGCGTTCAACCTGGCGTACCGCATGTTAAATGACGACGACGCGGCAGCGGACGCCACCCAGACCGCTTTTATCTCGGCGTATAAAAATCTGCGCTCGTACCGCGGCGGCTCTTTTCGCGCCTGGGTTATGCGCATGGTGACCAACACCTGCTATGATGAGCTGCGCCGCCGTCACCGCCGCCCAACTGTGCCGCTTGAGCCGGTCAATGCAGAAGATGACGAAGAAATCGAAAGTCCATCCTGGCTGGCGGACGGCAGTCCATCACCGGAAGAACAGGTGGAGGGCAAAGAGCTGGAAAAAGCCATCAGCCACTGCATCCAAGGCTTGCCCGAGGAATTCCGAGCGGTGGTGGTTATGGTCGACGTCCAGGGTCTTGACTACGCCGAAGTCTCGGATGCAATTGGCAAACCGCTTGGCACTATCAAAAGCCGGCTGGCGCGCGCACGAATGCGCTTACGCGACTGCCTGGCTGGTTTCAGGGAACTAATACCCTCGTTTTTCCGTCTTGGGGAAGAGGTAATTTGATCATGATTAAAGGGCAACTCTCTTCCAAAGACTGGGAGCTTCTTTCGTCCTATATGGACGGCGAGCTTAACCCGCGGGATAAAGCGCGGGTTGAAGCCCGTTTAAGCGCCAAGCCGGAATACCGGGAAGCCCTGGACGGCCTACGCCGAACGAAAGCCATCCTGCACAAGGCTCCGGTGCGCAAAGTGCCGCGCAACTTCACCCTTACAGTCGCGGATGTTCAGCCGGTCAAGACTCCCCGCTGGATTCCTACCATGCAGTGGTCGTCCGCTGCGGTAGCGCTGGTGGCAGTTTTCCTCTTTGCCTACCAACTCGTTCCCGGATTCTCGGGTGCCCTCAATAGCGCTTCCGAAAAAGCAGTTGAATCCCAAATGGGCGCTGCGGAAATGGCTCAACCGCTGGCTGCACCTCAGGCAATGGATATGGCAACCCCAGGAATGATTTACTGGGGCGGACCGCCTATGGTGCAGGCTGAGGGGCTCGGCGGGATGGGTGGCGGAGGGGCGGATTGCATCCTGGAGGGTTCAATGTGCGGGGGTGGTGCTGAAAAAACCGGTATTGGGGGTGGAATTGACCAAAGCGGTGTAACCACATTAATGCCGTTCCCGCAGCCGCCGGTCCCCAACTTACTCCCCGACCTCCAGCCTCAACCCACTGAACCCGCTCGCAATGCCATTGCCGCTGAACCGGTGACCGGCACCGGGCCAATTCTGGGCGTCAGGCCAGACGCCGAACAAGGCGCAGTCCTGCCAGATACATTTACCGCTACCGCACCGTTGGTAGCCAGCGATATGTCCGAGCCGCGTTCGACCGGGCAGCTCCTGCTGATTGCAGCCGGTGTCCTGCTGGCGCTGGCAATTGGATTAATGATCACCGCCATTCTGATTAAGCGGAAATTGCTGCGGTGAGCGCAGCCCTATACCGTTATTGCCCGCAGTGCGGCACGGCGATGGAGCCCCGGGTGGTTTTCGACCGGATGCGCGCAGTCTGTCCGGCGTGCGGTTTTATCCATTTCACCGATCCCAAAGTGGCGGCAGGTGTAATCGTCGAACAGGACGGCATGGTTCTGCTGGTGCGGCGCAACAACGAGCCGTTCCGCGGTTATTGGTCCTTCCCGGCGGGTTTTGTGGATGCGTTCGAGGATCCACTGAAGGCTGCCCGACGGGAATGTCTGGAGGAGACCGGCCTGGAAGTGGACATCACAGACTTGCTGCAGGTGATAGGCGGCCGGGAGCACCCCAACGGCGCCGATATTGTCATCGTTTACCGGGCAATAATTACCGGTGGACAGCTGCACCCAGGGGACGATGCCGATCTGGCTGAGTTTTTCCCCCACTCCAATTTGCCGCCACTTGCCTTCCGTGCCACCCGCATAGCCCTCGGGCTGGAATAGCTCATAGATCCCTTATGCTATAATTAGAACAGCTTTTCCGCATAGGGGAGTCCCCGCGTGGCAAAATCCGTTTCCAGTAAAACTAAATCCAAGCCAAAAAGCCATTCAACGCGAACCGCATCGGCCCGGTCCGGCGCGAAAAAAGGCGCGCCATCTGCCCGTACCGTGCGCGCACCGCGCAAGCGGAAGGCGTCACAGCCATCTTTCTCCTGGGACAGCATCTCCAATGACCG
>CALMGN010000110.1 GCA_937863605.1 uncultured Anaerolineaceae bacterium | reverse complement strand
GTCAACCCAGCCGGCGCAGGCGCCTGGCACGGTAATGGTGTACGGATGTGCTGGTGGCAGCGCCTGGCCGAAACCCTCGGCCTGCAAACGCGCCAGGGAAAGAGCAGCCGGAGCGCGCCCGGAACCATTGAGTGCATATACTTGCCGGTCTGACGCCTGATAATACAGGGCGAACATGTCGCCGCCTAACCCGGTGGAGGTCGGTTCGGTCACGTTCAAAGCGGCTGCCATGGCCACGCCCGCATCGGCTGCACTGCCGCCGGCGTTTAGGATCGAAACACCTACAGCGCTGGCCAGGGGCTGTGACGAGGCGCACATGCCGCGCCGTCCCAGCACGGGAGAACGATTGGAATTAAAAGTAAGGTTGTCCAACTCAGACCACTTCAATGCCGCGCCCCGCGGTTACTTCGCCAATTTCCCAGGCTGGCTGTCCTATTTCCAGAGCGCGTGCCAGAAGCGCATCGATACGGTCAGGCGGGACGGCGAGCAGCAGCCCGCCAGAGGTTTGCGGATCGAACAGCAGCATCTGGTTGGCCTGGTCGATGTGGGCACTAAAGCGCACCTGAGAACCAAAATAATGGGCGTTGTCGCTGGCGCCGCCGGGGAAGTGCCAGCCATCGGCATATTTTCGTGCACAGGACACAAACGGAATTTTCGAGAACTCAAACCGCAGCCCTGCCAAACTGGCATTGGCGACCTCCAACCCATGCCCGAGCAGCGAGTAACCGGTGATATCCGTACCGCAGCGCAGAGAAAATTCGCGCGCGAGCTGGGCGGCGAAAGCGTTCAACCGTTTCATCCATCCAACGACCTCAGCCACGTCCTCGGGCGCGGCGACGTCACGCTTGAGTGCGGTGGTGGTCACGCCAAAACCGAGCGGCTTGGTGAGCACCAGCCGATCGCCGGGCTGAGCCCCTTTTTTCGACATATATCGCTCCGGGTGGACGAATCCAACCACCACCAGCCCAAACTTGGGTTCTTTGTCCTGCACGGTGTGTCCACCGGCAATTACTACGCCAGCTTCGCGGGCCTTTTCAGCGCCACCGCGGATAATTTCCGAGGTGTATTCGGCGGGTAGGTCGGGCGGGAGCGCGGCGACGTTGAGAGCCAGGAACGGCTGCCCGCCCATGGCATAAATATCTGAGATGGAATTGGCTGCCGCGATAGATCCATAATCATAGGGGTCATCCACCACTGGTGTGAAGAAATCAGTGGTGACCACCATGGCGCGGTCCTCATCCAGTTTCCAGATGGCCGCGTCGTCCGGGGAATCCAAACCGACCAGCAAGTCAGGATAATCTTGCTGCTGGAACATTCCGTGAATCGGGCGCAGAACCTGCGCCAGCGCCTCAGCGCTTAGCTTCGACGCTCAACCTGCGCAGCTGGATAGGCTGGTCAGACGGATTTTCTTCCCGGATGGGTTTTCAGGGGGTTTGCTCATAGACCTCGAATAACTTACGGTGTGGTGGTGGGTACAGGTGTTGCGGTTGGGGTGAGTTCGGGCAGGGGGAATAGGAAGGGTGAATTACTTGGCAGCAGCAGGGTCTGGATGGTGGGCGACAGTTTGGTGATGTACTGGTAGGTGAGCATATCCGGGTTGTCGCGGATGATTGCGGAGATCACGGCCAGCGCCTTAGCTTCGGCTTCAGCCTCGATGATGCGAGCCTCAGCAATACCCTTGGCGTCGATTACTGCGGCATCTGCGCGCCCCTGGGCGACCTGGCGGGCCTGTTCAGCTTCCTGACGCCGTTGCTCGACCACAAATTTGGCCTGTTGGGCAAGTTGCTCCGCAATTTGCTTCTGTTCAATAGAGGCGGCATATTCTGGCGAGAAAGTGATATTGCGTAAAACGAAATCTACCAGCTGCAGCCCGTTCTCGGTAAATTTGGTTGCTAGTTGGGCAGTGACGTTATTGGTCATATCCAACCGGCGGGTGCTGTACACTTCTTCAACGCCATATTGCGAAACCGCATCGCGAATAATCCCGCGGGCTTGTGCCCGCACCAGTTCGTCAGTGTAGCGGTCCTGCCAGCGGATGTGGATGTTAACCACCTGGGTGGGGTCGATCTGGAAAATGATTGAAGCATCGACGTAAATTTCCTGACCATCCGCTGTCCGCGCAGTGATTGAATCGTCTCCGCTGATTTGACCTTCCACTGGAGAGATGGACATGGTGTAAGTCTGGCGGGAGATGGGGTAGAGTTCAACGCGTTCGGCAAAGGGGATGATCCAACGCAGACCCGGTTCGAGCGCTTGCTCCCGGTAGCCCTGCGGTGAAATTGCGGAAATTACGACTCCCCGTTCCTGCGGCTCGATAAATACCATGCCGGCTGCGACAAAAGTAGACAAAACAGCAACGACCAGGATGACAACGATGGTGACAGTAGTATTTTTAATCGGGCGGTTTCGGCCAGCCCGGACGATCGCCATTGCAAGGAAACCAACAAATGCCAGCCAGGCAAAGGTGGCTAAAGCCTGAAACAAGCCTGCGAGGTTCATGATAAACTCCTTTGGGATGAATAACGCTGGATGTATTATACTATTTCCAGCCCGTCCCTCCTGACAAATTCGAGGGTGATGGCCGAACCGTATAGAGGGGTATTGCATGGCTGAAGGCGAATGGCAGATTTTGGAAATTGGTCTGGCGGACGGCAGCTTGCAACTGACCGTGTCCGCTTTGCCGCAAATCACCCCGTTCCCCGGGCAATATTTCCTTGCTTTTGCTCCCGGAAGGGATGAACCCATCGCCACACCGCTTTTTCTGGCAGCCAATGACCAGAACGTGTGGAGGATGAACGGTTTCATCCCGCCAGCGTGGCAACCGGGGACCCGCCTGCGCTGGCGTGGACCGCTGGGACGCGGTTTCCACCTTCCACCTGCTGCCCGCCGGGTTGCGCTGGCCATGTGCAAGGAATCTACCGGCAGCCTGCTTCCATTGGTCAGCCTGGCGCTAAGGCAAAATGCAGCCGTCGTCTGGTGTAGCGACCATTTACCTGGTCACCTGCCTGCTTCGGTGGAGGGACTGCCCCTGGAAGCAGTCGCCGAAGTCTGGACCTGGGCGGATTACCTGGTATTGGAATGTGAATTAAAAGAACTTCCACGTTTGGCAGCCGCGCTGGGTTGGGACGGGAACCGCCGCCCTGGTTGCCCAACAGAAATCTTGCTGCACACCCCGTTGACCTGCGGCGGCATAGCGGACTGCGGGGTATGCGCGGTTCGAATGAAACGCGGCTGGAAATTGGCCTGCAAGGACGGCCCGGTCTTTGACCTCGAGCAACTGGAGTTTCCGCAGTGATCGCCACTGATCGGCCAGAGCTAGGATTAACCCCGGGATGGATGAATGCTGCCGGGGCCTTTGGTTTTGCCCTCCCGGCTGAATGGCCGCCATTGCTCAACGCACCGGCTGCCTTCGTCACCAACCCGATTAGCTATGCACCACGCTCGTATGCTGCTGAGCGCGGATGCAGTGTTTATCCTGGCGGCTTTATCCTGCACACGGGTTGGCCTAACCCGGGGTTCCGCAAGGTTTTAAAGCACTATGCTCCGCGCTGGGCGCGCGCTTCAGTGCCAGTCTGGGTGCATTTATTAGCTGATCAGCCGCATGAGGTTGACCGGATGGTGCGTGTTCTGGAAGAGACTGACGGTGCTGCTGCAGTCGAAATCAGCTTGCCACCTATTGCTGGCGATGACCTCAAGCTGCAACTGGTCGCGGCTGCCCTGGGCGAACTACCGCTGGTGCTTTGCGTGCCCTTGGACCAGGCAGTTGCGGCATGGGTTGGCCGAGCAGCCCAAGCAGGCGTCAGCGCCATCGTCCTGAGCGCTCCGCGTGGGGTGACTCCCAACCCGGGCGGCGGCTTTACCCGCGGACGAATTTATGGTCCAGGTCTCTTACCGCTGGCGCTGCAGACCCTCAGCTGTTTGCGGGATTACGAAATCCCGTTAATTGCTGGCTGTGGTGTTTATGATCAAAAGAGTATGGACAGTCTGATGACAGCCGGGGCGGCCGCCGTCCAGTTGGATGCGGTACTGTGGCGCGGCTGGGAAAACCCTGAATCCAATTGAGTGCAGGCGCGGTAGATGGGTATAATGAAACTGAAAGGTTGATGTCCCCCTTGAATGCTGTAGTTGAAGTCCGCCCGTCACCAATTGCTGGCCGCTGGTATCCCGGAGACCCGGATCAATTAGCCCGCCAGATCGATGCGTATTTGGCTGAGGTGGTGCTGCCGCCGATCGAGGGGCAGGTGCTGGCGATCATTGCCCCGCATGCGGGCCACCGCTACTCAGGTCGGACAGCTGCCTATGCGTTTAAGACTGTGGTCGGAAATTCCTACAACCTGGTTGCCGTCCTATCGCCACTGCATGGCTATCATCCTGCAGCCCTACTGACCAGCGCCCACCAGCGCTATGCCACTCCGCTCGGTGAAATTCCAATCGACCGGATGGCAGTGGACCAGCTGCGCGGTTTCCTGGCCGAAAAAGGCAATATTCAGCTCGAACCAGTGGCCTATGATGAAGAACATTCGCTGGAAATCGAATTGCCGTTTCTGCAGCGAATTCTTCCCGGCTTGTTTAACCTGTTGCCAGTTATGGCACGCAGCCACGCATGGCAAACCTTGCAGGTCCTCGGGACGGGGTTGGCAGAGATTGCCCGTCAGACTTCGACCTTGCTGGTAGCCAGCTCGGACCTGTCCCATTTTTACCCGGAACGGACGGCAGAGTTGCTGGATCAGGAAATGCTGGAGCGGATTGTCAGCCTGGATCCAATATCGGTGTTGGCAGCAGAATCGGAAGGGACGGGTTTTGCCTGCGGAGCCGGGGCTATCGCAGCCGTCATGGCAGCCGCGCTTGACCTGGGCGCGAATGCGGCCCAAATCCTACATCACAGCACCTCAGCGGACGAAACCGGTGACCTGTCCTCGGTGGTCGGGTATGGGTCGGTGGTCATCCTGAAGCGAGATTAAGCCTTGCCCCAATTCGTCGAAGTCGCCGTGCATGTGCCGGGCAATACGGGCACCTTTGATTACCACCTGCCGCCTGAACTGGAAGGTGCGGTGCAGCCCGGCTGCCTGGTGGTGGTGCCGTTCGGACCTCAGCGCGTGCAGGGGGTGGTGCTGCGCTTGATCGATCTGCCATCCGTGCCCGAGACTCGTCCTGTCGAGGGGCTGCTTGACCCGCTGCCAGTCGTCACGAGTGCGCAATTGGAACTGGCACAGCAGCTTGCCGTTCAAACACTGACGCCGCTCTCCGCCTGCCTGGATTTAATGCTGCCAGTCGGGGTCAGTCAACAGGCCGACCGCGAATACCAGTTGGTCGAACCACTGCGCATAGCCGAAATAGAATTGAAGCCTACTGCGCGCCGCATCGTACACCTGCTGCAGGAGCGCGGCGCGCTGCGCGGTAGGCAGATCGACGCCTCTTTGCCGCGCCAGCATTCCAAAGAAGCCTTGCAAGGCTTGCTGAAGCAGGGGGTGGTGACCAGCCGCCCGGTGCTGCCTGAGCCGGGAGTGCGCCCGAAGTTGGTGCGCATGGTCGGCCTGGCTTGCCCGCCGGAGGAAATCGAATCGCAGTTGGACCAGATCGGGCGCGCTGGCACGCCGGCCTACCAGCGCCGCAAGGCAATGCTTGACTTTTTGATCCGCGAGCCGTGGCTGGTCGAGGCTGCCTGGGTTTATGCAGCCTCGGGCGGTACTCTGGCTGACCTGCGCCGCCTTGAAGGTCTTGGGCTGGTGGCGCTAAGCGAATCTGAGGTATGGCGAGATCCGCTGGCGCAAATGGAAGCGCCGCTGCAGACCCCGCCGGTTCTAACCGAGGGTCAGGCGCAAGTCTGGCGTCAATTGCAGGAAGCACTGCAAGGCAGCAGTACCGGGATATGGAAACCGTATCTGCTGCATGGGGTCACCGGCTCAGGGAAGACTGAGATTTACTTGCGCGCTGTCCAGGAAACGTTGAAGCAGGGTAAACAAGCCCTGGTACTGGTGCCTGAAATTGCACTCACCCCGCAAACCGTACGCCGATTTTTAGGGCGCTTTCCAGGACTGGTCGGGCTGGTGCATTCGCAGCTTTCAGTGGGGGAGCGCTACGACACCTGGCGCCGCGCCCGCTCCGGCAAATTGCAGGTGGTGGTCGGCCCGCGTTCGGCCTTATTCACCCCATTTCCCAACCTGGGTCTGATTGTTCTGGATGAGTTCCATGACTCTTCCTACTACCAATCTGAACCGGCGCCAGCCTATTCAGCCGTACAGGCTGCCATCACCTACGGACGGTTGACGCGCAGCACAGTGCTGCTGGGATCGGCGACCCCGCCAGTAGAGCTAATGTACACAGCGCAGGAAAAAAATTGGCCGGTTTTGGCGTTGCCGGAACGCATCATGGCGCACCGGCAGTCGGTGGAAGCGCAGCTTGCCCGCCTCGGTCAAACGACTGAGCTGGTTGATGCTGGCAGCGAGGGATCGTCACTTCCCCTGCCGCCGGTGAAAATCGTGGATATGCGCCAGGAATTAAAAGCGGGCAACCGCTCGATGTTCAGCCGCGCGCTGCAGGAGGCTTTGACCCAAACCCTCAGCGCCGGACAGCAAGCCATTCTGTTTTTGAACCGGTTAGGCAGTGCCACTTATATATTCTGCCGCGACTGCGGGCACGTACTGCGCTGTCCGCGCTGCGACCGGGCGCTCACGCTGCACAGCGAGGCCGCCATGCTGGTCTGCCATACCTGCGGTTACCGCCGCAAAAAACCGGAACGCTGCCCGAATTGCGGCAGCACACAGATCCGGGATTACGGCACCGGCACTGAAAGGGTGGAGCAGGAGGTTTTGAAGGTTTTTCCGGATGCCCGCACCCTGCGTTGGGATTCGGAAACAACCCGCCAGAAAGGCTCGCATGACCTGGTGCTGTCGCATTTCGTCTCGCACCGCGCCGATGTCTTGATTGGCACCCAGATGCTTGCTAAAGGGCTGGATTTGCCGCTGGTGACGCTGGTCGGGGTGATTCTGGCAGAGGTTGGCCTGCATTTGGACGATTTTCGCGCGCCGGAACGCACTTTTCAACTGCTGACCCAGGTCGCAGGGCGGGCTGGCCGCAGCCCCTTGGGCGGTCAGGTGGTGCTGCAGACCTATCAGCCGGAGCAGTACGCCATTCAAATGGCTGGAGAGCATGATTATGCCGGGTTCTACCGGCGTGAACTGGACGCCCGCCGGAAAATCGGCTACCCGCCGTTCTCGCGCCTGGTGCGGCTGGAATACCGCCATCAGGAAGCACAAAAGGCTCAGGCAGCCGCGCAGCGCATGGCCGTGCAGCTGGAAGATTGGCTCCGGGAGGGCGGGTACAGCAGCACGGGACTGATCGGTCCGGCGCCGAGCTTTTTCGCCAAGCAAAACGGGTTATACCGCTGGCAGATCGTGCTGCGCGGCTCAGACCCCGCCGCGGCTCTGCGCGGCCATAACCTGGGCGACTGGCGCGTAGAAGTCGATCCGCAATCGCTGTTGTAAAAAAACGCCTCTCCACGTTTTTCAGAGAGAGGTGTTTTTGTGCCAGGTGAGGGGAAATTCTAATTACGGCAGCACATACCACGGGTTGATGAACCCGCCAAAGTAGCGAATTTCGAAGTGCAGGTGCGGTCCGGTCGAATTGCCTGTGCTGCCGGCGCGCCCGATCAACGTACCCTGCCGGACGCTGGCGCCGCAGCGCACATTGGTGCCGCTCAGGTGGGCATACAGCGACTGGTAGCCGTTGCCGTGGTCGATCATCACCATGATGCCGTAGCCGCCGCCGACTGCACCCGAATACACCACCAGCCCGCCATCGGTCGCGTACACCGGGTCGCCGGTGAAGGCGGCAAAGTCTAACGCCAGGTGACCGCCCCAGTAATCGTTACCTGACAAAACCTTGTTTGGCGCCGGGTAAATGAACGTACCTGAGCCATACGCACCGCCAGCGCTGGTGTCGCAGGCGCCGGGGCCGTAAATGCTGGTATTGACGCCTGCCGCCCCACGGGGAATGGTCGGCACCACCCAGGTGCGGAACTCGCGCTCACCCCCGGGGATCATGACCATCTGATCGGGGGTAAACACCGGGTTGGTGATATCAATATGGTTGCCAGGCCACAACAGCATATCTTCCGGACTGGCCTTGAACATGCCAGCCACTTTTTCGATCGTGTCGTCCTGTTTCCATTTGTAGAGAACGCCATTGGTGGGCGGAATAAATAAATCCTGCCCAATCGAAATCATGTGGGGATCGTCATTGAGGATTTCGTAATTAGCCCACAGAACGGTTTCCGGGTTCAGGTTGAAATTTTGAGCGATGCCAAAGATCGAGTCACCCTCCTCGACGATATAGGTCACAGCTTCTTCCCGCGGCCGAGTGGGAACAATCGTGCGCGAGTTTGCCTTGCGCAGCACCGCATGCACAACCTCTGCGGGATCTAGCATAGGTAACTGGACGATCGCAGGCGCTTCACCCAGATCCGGGGCAGCAGAGGCTAAATCAGCCGGCCGTTTTGCACCGACCACGCCGGTGCGGGCCAGAATAAAATAAATCATTAAGGCGGTCATCGCGACCGCCAGCACCCATGTCGCATAAACCAGCCAATTCGAACGGGAAGCTGGCTTTTGGGCCGCTTCTGGCTGGTTGGGTCTGGATAACGTCACATTTCCTCCGCGAGGCTCTCCAGGAACTCCATGTTGTTCTTGGTCTTCAGCATCCGCTGTATGATCGCTTCAGTCGCTACCGACGGGTCCAATCCGGCGCCTGTGGGCGGCGGGGCAATCATCTGTAAATACATGCGGCGCATCACCCATGAGCGCTTCAGGATATCTGGTCCCAGTAACAATTCTTCACGGCGCGTCGATGAGCGCTCGATATCAATTGCCGGGAAAATACGCCGTTCTTGCAGGCGGCGCGAAAGATGGAGTTCCATATTGCCTGTACCTTTAAATTCCTCGAATACCACATCATCCAGGCGCGATCCGGTATCTACCAGGGCGGTCGCAATGATGGTCAGCGAGCCGCCTTCTTCGATATTGCGGGCAGCGCCAAAAAAGCGTTTCGGCGGGTAAAGTGCCGAGGGATCCATACCGCCTGAAAGCGTGCGGCCTGAGGGATTGACCACCAGGTTGTAAGCCCGCGCCAGACGCGTTAGAGAGTCCAGCAATATTACCACATCCCGTCCGGTTTCAACCAGGCGCTTGGCGCGCTCCAAAGTGATTTCAGCGGTGCGCACATGCGAGGTAACCGGCTCGTCAAAGGTTGATGCAACCACCTCCGCATCGACTGAGCGGTCCATATCGGTGACCTCTTCCGGCCGCTCGCCAATCAGGGCGACAATCAGATGCACCTCCGGGTGACCCGCTGAAATTGAATTCGCCAGTTGCTTCAGGATGGTGGTTTTACCGGCTTTGGGCGGCGAGACAATCATGCCGCGCTGACCTTTGCCGATCGGCGCAATCAAATTGATCATCCGGGTGGAGATAATGGACCGGTCTGTTTCCAGGTCAAAACGCTCGTCCGGAAAGATCGGGGTCAGGCGTTCGAAAACTGGCCGTGAACGAGCCTCTTCCGGCGGGATGCCGTTAATCGACTCGACCTTGAGCAGTCCGAAGTGGCGCTCGGACTCGCGCGGAGGCCGAACGGCCCCAAGCACCAAATCCCCGTTGCGCAAATCGTAGCGGCGCAGTTGTGCCTGGGAGACATAAACATCCTCCGGCCCAACCTCGAAATTTTGTCGTAAAAAGCCGATGCCTTCCGGCATGATTTCCAATACCCCACCGCGCACTTCCAGCCCTTCCTTCTCAGCCTCGGACTGGCGAATGCGCAGAATCAAATTTTCTTTTTTCAGGCGGGCAGCATTGGGGATGGCGAGTTCCTTCGCCTTTTGCCGCAACGAATCAAGGGGAGCATTTTCCAGCTCGGCATATTTAATCGTTTGAGTTTCCATATTGTCCATGCGTGAAAGAAATACCCACAGCGCGCGGCTGCCGGTTGGATAATCAAATTATTATGGGTGATTTTTAGTGGGTGTTGGAATCCCCTGACTTTTCAGTGTCAACCTCATCTCAAGGGGAACTATGAACTTGCTTTGAGGCTAAGAAAATTATATCACCGCGGTATATGCGGCGCAAGCGATCCTGCTGCCAGGGATGTCAGGCCTTGCCAACCAATGCTCGCAAAAACAGCTTCATTTTGAAAGCTTGTCCAGACAGGAGGATCTGGGCGCGGAAGAGACCTGAAACAGCCCGCACAATCAAGATCGCAGTTCCAGCCTGCAGCACGGCTGCCAAAGCAGTCTGGTAGAAGGGGACCTGGGTAGCTGCCAGCCGGGTGAGCATTGCAACAGGAGCTGTCAGCGGGAAAAGGCTGAGGACCATTGAGATTCCTCCATTAGGGGCGCTGATGAGCGTATTGATGAAGAATAGCGGGATCACCAGCGGGATGATAACAATAATGGTGGCCTGACTGCCTTCGCGCAGATTGGGGACGATCGCCCCAACCCCCGCCATCAAACTGGCGTAAATGGCATAGCCAAGCACGAAATAGAGCAATCCCCATAGCAGCAGGGATACCGGAAGCGCAAATTCGACCGGTAACTGGAAAGTTCGCCCGCTTACGCGATACAGGAAGAACGCGGATACGGACCAGAAGGTAGTCTGGAGCAGTCCGATCAAACCCAGCGCGATGATCTTGCCGGTCAGCATTTGCAAGGGGGTTATCGATGTGAGCAGGATTTCCATCACCCGGTTCTGTTTTTCGTTGGTGATGCTGTTAAGCATGGTGCTTGACGATCCGAGGATCAGTATATAAAACAGCATGGTGACGGCGTAAGGCAGGAAAAAGGTCAAGGCGCTGTTTGGATCGCGCTGCGGAGCGGTGGATTCGAAGTGGGTCTCCAGCTTCATCGGCTGACGGAACAGGTTCAACAGCTGCGGGTCTGCACTGAAAAGATTTTCTTCCAAAAGCCCGCTCAAAAGGTAGGAATCGTCGGTTCCGCCGATCGGATTGAAATCGGTGCGGTATAAATCGACCTGCCCGGTGGTCAGGTAATCTGCTGCGACCACATAATAACCCGAGATTTTCTGATTGGTCAGCGCTACTCGAGCGCTTTCCGCGTCCGGGTAACTCATAATCAGGTTCGAAACGGATTCGGGGATGGTTGTTATGATTCCGCTCTGATCGATCAGGCCAACCGGTTTCGTGTCGGATGGCGGGGCAATCAAACTGGTTAACGGCGCCCCCTGATTATTTTTCTGCAGACCGCCGATGACCAGAATTACAGCAAACCCAGCTAACGGGATTAGGAACAGGGTCAAAAGAAATGAGCGCGACCGCAAAACAAGTAAAAATTCATGTAGAAAGACTATCCGGACTTTATTCATGATCAACCTTTTCCGAGGTCAGGAAAAATCAACCAGTCCCCAGTAAGAGCTCGCGCAGGGTCAGTTTTTTGCCGTAGCGCAGCATGCCAAGTCGGAAGGCCCGACTCGCCAGCCAAACTGAGCCAACTGCAGCCACCACAAGAATGGCTAGCGAAAGACCGATTTGCCAGGTGGGGACTGTAGAAATGGCCGCTCGCAGCGGCAGGGTGAGGGGGGCGGTTAATGGGAACAGGCTGAAACCAACCGCCAGCGCACTATCAGGATGTTCCAAAATGGCGGTTATGAACCACAGTGGCATGAAAATGGGAAGACTGAATAACCCTGAGATTTGCTGCGCCTCGCGGGCTTCGGTGGCGGTTGCACCGAGCGTTGCCATCAAGGCAGCGACCAACACAAACGCGGGGAGGAAGGTTAACGCCAGGATACCGAGGTACGAGCGGATCATCTCGATGCTGCCGGCATCGGATTGCAGGTTGGCGAAAAAAGCAAAGCCAATGACCGCAGCGATCAACCAGATTACCAGTTGGGTCAGGCCAACGCTCAAATTTCCCATAATTTTTCCAGCCATCAACTGATCGGTTGACACTGAGGTTATCACAATCTCCATGGTGCGGTTTTCTTTTTCTTCCACCACCGCCTGGAGCAAGTATCCGCCGCTGATATTGATGGCTACTACGAATAAGATTCCTGCCACAATCGGCATGAGGACACCCAGAATGTTGGTAGAACTGACCGAGCGCGAATCCGTGACGGAATGGATGGTAATTTCAGGCCCGGCTATCAGCCTTTGCCGCAATTCAACCGGTTGGGTTTTGAGCAAGTTCTCGCGTAACAGGTTGGCAAAATCTCCTTGAAGTCCGGTTGCCAGCGCTTCAGGTGCTGTGAGGGATACCTGGCCTGTGGTCAAGTAATCCGGTCCGATGACGTAAAACCCCTGAATGTCTCCATCGTCCAGAGCCGTCTGCGCCGCTGTGGGATCCGTGAAAAATTGGAAAGTGGTAAACGGAATGGGTCCGTTATCTACTTCTGGGTAGATTACCGGCGCAGACAGCACTCCGGAATGATCAATGACGCCGACCGGACGCTTGTCGGTGCTAAGGATGACCGACAGGAATCCGAGGCCAATGGAAAGGGCAACAAATAAAGGCACGGATAGGACCGCGAAGATAAATCTTTTGGTCAGTACATGCCGGAGGTATTCGTGCTTGAACACCAGCCAAAGCTTTTTCATTGCGGATGGCCTTCGGCTGTCACCACCTGGATGAATATTTCGTCGAGCGTAGGAATGGCGACCTCAAATTTCTCAAGTTGAACGCCGCGTTCGACCAGGTTCCGCAGGAGAGATTGGGGCGTAGTGGATGGTTCCAGGTGGATCCGGTAGCCTGAGTTGTCTTTTTCAATCAGCGCTGCGCCAGGCAGTCCAGTAGGAATTTCGGTGAGCGCATGGACATGGACTTCCTGCCCTGAATAGCTGCGGCGGATTTCTTGCAGCCCGCCGTAAAGTACCACTTTGCCCTGGTTAATCAGTACCAGGCGGTCGGCTAATTCCTCGACCTGGTGCATTTGGTGGGTGCACATGACGATACACGTGCCTTTATCGCGCTCTTCGCGCAGCAAATCCTTCACCATCTGGGTGTTGACCGGGTCCAGTGCGCTGAACGGTTCATCGATGATAATCAACTCCGGGTCGTGGATGAGAGTCACAATCAGTTGGGCTTTTTGCTGCATGCCCTTACTTAACTCTTTGATTTTCTTTTTGCGGTGATCGTACAATTCAAAGCGTTTCAGCATCTGGTCAACCTTGCGGCTGGCATCAGGACCGCTCAACCCTTTGAGCGTTGCCAGGTATACCAGCGTACGGTCCAACTGCCCATCCTGGTACAGACCGCGTTCCTCGGGCAGGTAGCCCAGCCGGTCCTTCTTTGCCTCGGTCATGGGTCCGCCCAACACACTGACGGTCCCGCTGTCGGCTTTGAAAATATCGAGGATGATGCGAATGGCGGTAGTTTTTCCCGCCCCGTTGGGGCCGAGCAATGCAAATATTTCACCCGGCTCCACGGTAAACGAGACTGCATCAACTGCGGTTTGTTGGCCAAACCGTTTAGAAATTTGGTCGACTGCAATGGTTGTCATGAAATTCTTTCCCGGAGGATTTTGACCCGCTCAAAGAGGTCATTTTGTCATTATAACAAGGTTCAGTTAACAATTATTTACCTGTATATTAACGTTGCGGTATCCAAGAAAGTTGTAAAAATCGCCTCGATGGCTGCGCAATCCATTCCTGACAGGGTTGGCTATGTTAGAATTAAAGCGAAGTTGTCCCCAAAAAATGACCTGTTGTTCAGGAGGAAATTAAAAAATGGCCATGACATCCCGTGAACGCGTCCAGGCGGTGCTGAACCACGAAATCCCGGACCAGGTGCCTGTGATTATTGGTGTGAGTAATGCCACGGGGATTAAAATGACCCCGTACCAGGGGGTCAAGAAATTGGCCGGGATCGAAGCACCCGATGATTACATCTACGACTGGCCCGAACTGGGTTCCGCCCTCGTGGATGAAGCTACACTGCAGCGCTTGCACAGTGATGTGCGCGGGATTCATGACCGGCTGCCGGAAGCCGTGACCCGCCGAAATAAAACTCGCCCGGCGCATGCCAATTTCATCGACGACTGGGGCAGTGGTCAGAAGGAAATTGAAGAGGGAGTCTGGTATCCGGGGATCCACCCCTTGGCTGAAGCGACCACCATCGAGGAAGTGGATGCCTACACCAATTGGCCGGATATGGATGATCCTTACCGGGTAGCGCACGTCAAAGCTCTGGCGCAGAAATTGGCTGCCGAGAATCAATACGCTATTATGGCCACCCCCTGGCTTTTGTTCCCCTTCGAACGGGCGCATGCCATGCAGGGGTTGGATAAATTCCTGTACAACATGGCGGTCGAGAAGGATTTCAGTAAATACCTGCTGGAAAAGATTTACGGCTACTGCAAAACCTTAATGGGGCACTTCCTGGACGAGTTAGGCGATAATGTTGACATTATCAAAATCGGGGACGACCTGGGGACGCAGGAAAGCTTACTGATTTCCCCCAAAATGTACCGCGAGTTCCTCAAGCCGATCCATGCCGATTTTATCAGCTTTATTAAACAGCGCAGCAAAGCCAGGGTGTTCTTTCATACCGACGGGGATGTGTTCAATCTGATCGAGGATTTTATCGAAATTGGAGTGGATATACTCAATCCGATCCAAACTTCGGCTGGGCGGATGTCGAACCTGGCGGAGCTCAAGTCGCGTTATGGTGGGCGGATCGTGTTCTGTGGTGCGGTGGACACACAGCGGGTACTGCCTACCGGCACCCCGGATGAGGTGCGTGACGAGGTCAAGCGGGTCATTCAGGTGCTGGGCGAGGGCGGCGATTACATGCTGGCATCCGTACATACCATCATGAATGAGGTTCCTGCTGAGAATATTCTGGCAATGGTGGATGCAGCCGTGGATTATGGCAAATATTGATTTGCCCAGTTACTCGAGATATCCGTAGGTTGGGTAGAGGGTCGCTGCCTATCGATATGCAGGGGAAATATCTGTGTAGCCCCGATACCCAACAATAATGTCGAATGTTGTGGCTACGCAGAACTATTTCGGGTGCGTTGCTCCTGAGTTAACAGAGAGGCCAATCGACCGCAGATTAAGGCGCGACGCACCTGCTCTTCGGCGACCAGCGTGCAACGGTCAAGTGCAGGTGCATTGCACCTGGTTTTGGTGCAATGCACCCGATATTTATTACTCTTTCTCGTAGGGTGTACCTTCAGCGGCCGGTGGCGAAGTGTGCCCAACGACACCAGCCAGGACAACCATGGTGACGATATACGGCGCCATTTCAAGGAACTTAGGCGGGATGGGAATGCGCAGGATGGTGAGCTTTCCGGCCAGCGAATCTGCCAGACCAAATAGCAGGCCAGCACCGAGCGCCCCGGTGGGCATCCAGTTACCGAAAATCATAGCTGCCAGGCCAATGAACCCGCGCCCGGCGGTCATCACCTCGTCAAAGCGGCCGACCGACCCGAGGGTGAAATAGGCACCGCCAAAACCGGCGATCATGCCGCCAAGAATGGTGGCAATGTAGCGCGTCCGATTGACATTGATTCCCAGCGTGTCGGCTGCTTTGGGGTGCTCGCCGGCGGAACGCAGGCGCAGCCCCCACTTTGTATGAAATAGCGCAATGGTGAGCACAATTAACAGGATAAACACGCCGTAAACGAACAGGTTATGGCTGAAAAGAATCGGCCCAAAGAATGGGATTTTTGACAAACCGGGAATTTCCCAGGTCGGAAATTGGCCAGGGCTATTAAGGTTTTGGTATTTTTGCAAGAATTTTGCCGAGAGGAACGAGGTCATGCCGGTGGCAAAAATATTTATCACCGTACCGGAAATAATCTGGTTTACCTTATAACGGATCGAAAAGACTGCCAGTACCCAGCCAAACAATGCGCCTGTGAGGATTGCGACGATCAGTCCAACCCATAAGTTGCTCAACGAAGCAGCCACGGTCGAGGTGAAAGCAGCAGAAAGCAGCATGCCTTCGATGCCAATGTTGATAATGCCGGAGCGTTCGCATAAAATGCCGGAAAGCGCGCCTAACGTCAGTGGGACTGCGCGAACTACGGCGACTTTGAGCAGGCCGGCCAGGTTTAGCGATTTATCCGCTGCACCCCAGGCAAGGAAGGCGATTACGAATAACCCGGCCAGGATGCCGAGCACGGTATTCGTTTTGCCGCGGAACCCGCGAACCAGTTGATACGACCCGATGATAGCAGAAATCGATGCCAACACGTTCAAAAATGGCAGAGTCTTGAAAACCAGATTTGGAGTCGCCACCGCTCCCCCGGGCGACATAACAAAGGTAGTGATCATTTGACCGGTGGTGGTGCGCGAGAAGAAAACCCAGATCATAGTAGCGAGCGCCAGAAAGACTATACCCATCACACGCTGCCGGCGCGGAGAAACATACCCGGCTTCCTTAACTCGAGTCGGAACTGCAGTCATCGTTGTCATTGTGTTTGTTCCTTCCGCGCAGCAGTCAAAATGGGGCTGCCGGTCACTTCCTTAGGCTCTTTCAGCCGGTAAATGGTGCGGATGATACCCGGGGCTGCGATGAATGCCAGAATGGCGGCCTGCATAATTGAAATAATGTCGATCGGGATGCCGGCCTGCAATTGCATGCGCAGGGCGCCGTTTCGCAGGAAGCCAAATAGCAGCGAGGCCAGCACCACCCCCAGGGGGTGACTGTTGCCTAACAATGCCAGGGCGATGGAGTCAAAACCATAGCCAGATGAGAAGGCCACCCCCAGATTGCGGTTGACACCAAGCACCTCGACCGCGCCTGCCATGCCAGCTAGCATGCCCGAAATGGCCATGGCCAGAACCGTATTCTTGACAATACTCATCCCGGCGTAACGGGCAGCATTGGGATTAAGTCCTACCGTCCTTAGCTGAAAACCCAGCGTGGTTTTAAACAGGAGCAAATACACCAGGTATGCCATGATCAGCGCAATAAAGAAACCGACGTGGAAGCGGTTGGGTGTCGGAAATAGACGCGGGATCCAGGCAGCCTGATCAACCGTAGCGCTGATGGGGTGGGATTTGGTCGGATCTTTGAGGAAGCCGGTCAGCAGGTATTCGCTCAGACGGAAGGCGATGTAGTTCATCATGATCGTGTTGATTACTTCATGCGCCCCTGTTTTGGCTTTTAACCACCCGGGGATAAAGCCCCAGAGCGCACCCCCCAGTCCGCCGATCAAAAAAGCGAGTGGCGCATGAATTATCGCGGGAAGCCCGTGAATGTGCGTCCCGGCCCAAACGGCAGCCAGAGCGCCGACAAAAATCTGGCCTTCGGCGCCGATGTTGAATAGGCCGACGCGGAAGCCAAGCGCGACAGCTAAGCCGGCAAAAATATAAGGGGTTGATTGAACCAGGCTTTCAAAGAAAGGCGAGAACGCGATGTTGATTTGCTGCCAATCGCCGGAGGCAAACGCCGCACGGATGGCGTCCGGCCGCCCGAAGGACCCGGTAAACAACGCAGAGTAGGTGGTACCAAGAACCTTGAATGCCTCTCGAAATCCCAGTCCGATGGAAGTCCCAAAGTAGGAATAAACGGTCTCGGTGGTCGCCACCGCGACCAATCCGCCCAGGAGTAAGCCGCTCAGGATGGCCAGAATGGTCACTGTTAATGAATTCCGCGAAACCTCTTCGAGGAATATGCTGAAAGTGTTGGGTTTGGCGGCTTTTCCAGGTTTGACAGGATTGTCGGCAGGCGTCGGGGTTATTTCTTTGTTGTCAGTCATGTGAGCATCCTCTCTAACCCACCGGAACTGGCTGGGATACCGGCTTTTGAACCTCAGTATCCACGCCAGCCATCAACAGCCCAATTTCTTCTTTGGTGGTACCTTTGGCTGGCAAGATCTTGATAATCTTCCCGCCAAAGATGACCGCAATCCGATCTGAAAGCTGCATAATCTCATCCAGTTCAGTTGAAACCAGCAGCACTGCGCAGCCGTCATCTCGTTTTTCTACCAGGCGGTGGTGAATATATTCTATTGACCCGACATCCAACCCACGGGTTGGCTGGGCCGCGACCAGGAATTTGATCGGACGGGAGAATTCGCGCGCAACGATCACTTTCTGCTGGTTGCCGCCAGATAACGACCCGACCGGGGTTTCAATGCTCGGGGTGCGGATATCGAAATTTTCAACCAGTTGGTTTGCGTTTTTCCGGATCGGTTCCACCTGCAACATGGCGCCTTTGGCAAAGGGGGCTTTATAAAAGGTGTTGAGAACCAGGTTATCCATAATCGGGTATGAAAGCACCAGGCCATCTTTTTGGCGGTCCTCAGGGATGTGCGCCGTGCCAAGTTCGATGATATCTTTGGGGGAAGCGCGGGTAGTATCCTGCCCGAGGATTTTAATTTTCCCTTCGACCGGGTGCATTAGCCCGGTGATGGCGCGGACGAGTTCAGTCTGACCGTTGCCCTGCACCCCGGCGATCCCGAGAATTTCCCCAGCGCGTACGTCAAAGCTGACCCCTTTTACCACCAAATGATTGTGCGAATCGGCGACGGTAAGCCCGGTTACTTCCAATACTTTTTCGCCGACCTGGGCGGGTTTCTTGTCAACATCCAATTCAATGTCGCGGCCGACCATCATGGAGGCTAACAGGTTCTGGTTGGCTTCCGCTGGAGTGGTGGTGCCCATGACTTTGCCGCCGCGAATGACGGTGATTTGGTCCGAAAATTCCAGAACTTCGCGCAGTTTGTGGGTAATGAAGATGATCGATTTGCCCATCTTGCTCAGGTTGCCCATGATTTTGAAGAGTTCGTCGGCTTCCTGTGGGGTGAGGACCGCAGTCGGTTCATCCATAATCAAAATATCGGCTTCGCGGAAGAGCAGCTTAATAATTTCCACCCGCTGCTGTATGCCAACTGGCGTGTCTTTGATATAGGCGTCGGGGTCGACAAACAGGTTGTACTGATCTGAAATTTCCCGAATGCGGGCTGCAGCGCGTTTCCGGTCGAGCAGCCCTCCCTTGGTGATATATTCATCCCCGAGCATGACGTTTTCTGTGACAGTAAATACGGGTACCAGCATAAAGTGTTGGTGAACCATGCCGATACCGGCAGCAATGGCGTCACTGGGAGACTTGGGAATGAGTCGCTTGCCCTTGACGAAGATTTCTCCTTCATCCGGTGAATATAAGCCGTAGAGGATATTCATCAAGGTGGTCTTGCCAGCCCCATTTTCGCCTAATAAAGCGTGAATTTCTCCCGCTTCAAGCTTGAGGTCGATATGGTCGTTGGCAATCACACCAGGAAATCGTTTCGTGATTCCACGCAGTTCCAGAACGGGTGTCATAGGGTACTCCATGAGTTAGTGCTGGGGATTGGGGGATTTTTTTGGTTCATGGCTAGATTTCAATAGGCGGTGGACAGGTAAATCGAACTGACCCTGCTCCTCACCGCCTGGGTTCCATTGAACCTTGCCCGTTTAGGGAACTCATTTGAAATGGAGGTCTGAAAATCCTTTGCCTTTTTCCCGATACAAGGGCTATCGTACGGAGCAGAGCGGTGCTTACCTGGACCCTTTTGGGAACCGCTCTCTCAGGTTGTAACTTGCACGGGAGGCACCTTTGGCTTCAACACCTCGCTTATTATGCCGATTTTGCCAGCGATAGTCGTAAAAATTAAATTAATTTCGGCACAATAATAGGTCGATTGTACCAGAATTTATTTTTTTCGATACTGAAATCACCACGCCTGAAAATGGACCTGGATCGGTCCCACCGGTTTGCCTTGCCGGAATAAAAAAAGCCCCTCCCAATTTCCGGGAGGGGCCTGGGGTTTTAATTTATCTCATTGATTTCTGTTGGGATAAAATATTACCCGTTTTAGAGAAAAATTTTAGTAACGGCCATCCGGGATGGTCTTGATGGTGCCGGCGATGATCTGGGGGATCAAAGCTTCGACCTCAGCCTTGAGTTCGGCTGGTACTTCAACGCCGCCATAGGTTAAACCGACACCGCCATTATCGAGGTTGCCGATCCAGTTGCCAGCGGTAAAAGTACCGTCGATAACCATGCCGATGGTTTCGGTCACGAACAAGTCCATGTTCTTCATAGCAGAAGACAGGATGAAGCCCTTCGCATCCGGGTTGGAAAGCGACCAGTCGTTGTCAACACCGATCAACATGCCGCTACCGCGTTCCTGCATGACTGCCAGGGTACCCAGACCAACAGGTCCAGCAACGGGCATGATGATGTCAGCGCCTTCGTCCATGAGAGATTCGCCCATCTTGCGGCCGTCATCGGTGCTCTCGAAGTTACCAACTTCCAAACCAGTGCCAGCGGCAACGTCCCAACCGAGCAGTTCAACGGAGGTGCCGTGAACTTCATTGTATTTGGCGATGCCTAGACCGAAACCATCCATGAAGCGGGTGGTGGCGGGGAAAGCAATACCAACATAGGTGCCGACCTTGCCGGTCTTGGTCATGCCAGCGGCCAGGTAGCCGTTCAGGAAGGTTGCCTGATCGATGCTGAAGCCCGACCCGCGTAAGTTGGGGAAGGTCAGGTAGTCAACGTCGATGGCGGCGAATTTCTGAGTAGGATTGGCGGTTGCTGCAGCAGCAGTTGCATCGGCCAGCAGGAAGCCAACAGTGATGACGATGTCGCATTTGTCCTGCAGGAAGGCATTGATGTTGACTTCGTAGTCGGACTGCTGTTGCGACTCAAGATATTTGCCTTCAACGTTGCCATATTTGGCGATGGCGTCCGTTACGCCTTTGTAGGCAGTTTGGTTGAAGGATTTGTCATCGATACCACCGACGTCTGTCACCTGGCAGGCCTTGATTTTTGGGACCTCAGGGACGGGGGTGGCAGTAGGTCCGCACGCGGCCAAAACCATGGACGCTAAGACCAAAACAGCCAGCATAATATATAGTTTCTTCGACATTTGGGGTTTCTCCTCCTGAAAAGGAACATAAAGATGGGTGACAATTGTCTTGCACAAGGGGCGTATTTACGACATTGCCCCCTTTTCAAGCTTGCATTCAGTATACAACCTATTGCATATCCGGACAAGTGGGAAATAACCAGGAACTTAGCCTATGGTTGCGCCTGTACAGCCGTAACGCGCGGTTTAGCTTCACCGCGACGGACGCCCACCATAAGAATGAATGCCAACACCATGAAAATTGGACCAATCACCATGATCGATGAATAATTCGAGCCGCTCAATTGAATGATCAGCCCGTTGACGTTGGGTCCGAGAATCGCTGCCATCGTCGAGAAGAGGTAATAAAGCCCGGTGAAGGTGCCAATGTGCAGATCATCGGTCATATCCACTACCATCGGCAGGGAATTGATGTTAATCAACGCCCATGAGATGCCAGCCAGCATCAGTATCACGCCAACCACCGGGACGTTGCCAAGCACCGGCAGCCGGGTAAGGCTGATGCTGAGGGTCTCGGCCGGGGTGGCGAACATGGCAACCATGCAGGCGGTCAACCCGACAATGCCAATCATGATCGTACGGCGGCGCCCAATTGAACCGCCGATCAGGCCTGCTGGCAGTGCCATGAGAACAAAGAACAGCGACAGCTGCCCCAACAACCGCGCACCGTCCGACTCAGCCATGCCAAGGTGATTGACCGCGTAAAGCGTAAAGAAAGCCTCAATGGCGTTGTAGGCTACAAACCAGCAGAAAATGGCGAACAGGATGCGCAGCGGAGATTTTTCTTGCTCGCTCCACACCTTTTTCAGGCTGACCCACAGGTTTGGGTCCGTTTTATCGGTGGTCTCGAATTCTTTGGGTTCACGGATGAAAATTAAGACCATCAACGATGCAAAGATGACCAAAACCGATCCTAGCCAGAAGGGATAGGCTGGATTTAAGTCGTAGAGATCGGCGCCATAAAGAAAAGCAATGATGGCGCCGATGCCGCCCATGAAGTTGATGATGCCGTTAGCCTGCGAGCGGTAGCGGGATGGTGTGATGTCGGGCATCAGGGCGATGACCGGGGTGCGCCACAGCGCCATGGAGAGCAGTAGCGTGCTTGTGCAGGCAACGAACAAGGGCAGAATGGTTTGAATCGGGATCAGCCCAAACGCCAGCGCCCCAAGCGGCGCGCCAATCAGGATAAACGGTATCCGCCTTCCGATGGGTGTGCGCAACCGGTCCGACCAGGCGCCGATAGGTGGTTGAATCAACAACGCAGCGATGTTATCCAGCGTCATAAAGAAGCCGATCAATACTGGTTGCAGATGGAACTTGTTAGCCAGGAAGATCGGCACATAGGCGTTGTAAACCGACCAGATGACGCTGACGCCAAAGAAGCCGAAGCCGAGCAAAAAAGTTTTTCCGAAGCTAAAACGTTTGTTCATGATGCTTGCCCCTTGAAACTGGAATGGACGTGCTCTTGCCCGTGCAGGTTAACTCTCGGATGCGGGCGGGAGGTCTTTTTCGGATAAATCGACCTCTTCTTGCTCAAGATTTCTTAAGAACTCTCGATCTTTTTTGTTGAGTTCAAACTTCTCCAACAGGTCAGGCCGGCGGCGGCGCGTGCGCATCAACGACTGGTCGCGGCGCCACCGGTCGATTTTGGCGTGATTGCCAGAAAGCAGCACATCTGGCACGCGCCACCCGCGAAATTCCGCCGGGCGGGTGTAGTGCGGATATTCGAGCAGGCCGCTGGCGAAGGAATCATCCTGCGCGCCGTCCGGGTCGCCTAAAGCGCCCGGGATCAGGCGGGTGACGCTGTCGATCAGCAGCAGCGCCGGGATCTCGCCGCCTGTGAGCACATAGTCGCCAATGGATATTTCGTCCGTGACCAAGTGTTCGCGCACCCGCTCGTCAACCCCCTCGTAGCGTCCGCACAACAGCGCAATCCTCGGGTGGGTAGAAAGCTCTTGCGCGATTTGCTGGGTGTAGGTGCGTCCCTGCGGCGTGAGTAGAATCACCGGGCAGGAGGGCGGGCTGCCCAATATATCCTCGACCGCGGCGAAAATCGGCTCGGGTTTCATCACCATCCCACCACCCCCACCGAAAGGGGTATCGTCAGTGACGTGGTGTTTATCCGTCGTCCAGGAACGGATATCGTGAAGATGCACCTCGAGTAGATTGTTCAGGATGGCGCGCTGCAGGATGCTGGCTTCCAGATAAGGTTGAAGAACCTGGGGTAATAATGAAAATACATCAAAACGCATACCAGGATTTTAGCCTGAGTGCTGGACTGGTGCAAGCGTTGCGGCCCAGCATTATTAATCGAGGCTGTGAGAACGGATAGACGGCTTGACGATGTTTTCTGGCTGATGGTAAGATCAAGGTATGTATTTACGTGGTAGTAAATTTAACATGAACCGTCGGCTCGGTCGCCGGCGCTCTAATCCATTTACGATAATCATCCTGGTGCTGTTGGTGGGCGGTGCGGTCTATATAAATCAAGTCATTGTCCCGCAGACGCCACCGCTCTTTATGCCAACGCCAACAGCGACAACCTCGCCGGAGACTTATCTGGCAGAGGCAGAAAAGCTGGTTGCGGAAGGAAAATACGCCCTGGCGATTCAGAATTACAGGGATGCGCTGCTGCTCAACCCAGACAACCCCGGGATTTTTATCAGCATCGCGCGCCTGCAAATCTACACCTCACGTTTCGAAGAAGCCGTAGACAACGCCGGCAATGCCCTGGTGAGCAACCCCGGGAATGCCCAGGCGATGGCGCTGCGCGGTTATGCGCTCGGGCGCACTGGGGATTTCGTTACCGCTGAAAGCGTGCTTCTACAAGCCATCGAATTGGATCCGAATAATCCGCTGCCGTACGCCTATATGGCAGAGATTTTAGCGCTGCGGTCGCAAACAACTGCTGGCGATTCGGAAATGCTCAGCCGGGCAATCGATTATTCACGCAAAGCGCTGGACTTTGGTCCCAACCTGCAGGAAGCACACCGGGCGCGCGGGATTGTATTGGAGTTTACCGACAATTATGAAGATGCGGTGCGCGAGTTCGAAGCTGCCATTGCGCTAAACCGCTTCATCGCAGACCTTCACATCTACCTCGGGCGCAACTACCGGGCAATCGGTGAAGATGCCAAGGCGATACGGGAATACAACAACGCCATCTCGTTAAACCCCACCGACCCCGAGCCGTATGCAGCGCTCTCTCGTACCTACGCCAGGCTTGGCGAATACCCGAACTCGATCTTGTTTGGTATCGATGCCATTGCCCGCGCGCCGACAAATCCCTATTACTACGGCAACCTTGGCGTGGTGTATTACCGCATGGGTGATTATCCCCGCGCGATAGAAAACCTGAACATCGCGGTTCGCGGCGGCACCGCTGCCACCGGCGAAACCGTTGAGGGCCTGGCGCTGGATTATTGGCCGGTGTCGGAATATTACACCATGCTGGGTCTGGCGTTGGCGCGCATGGGGAAATGCGGTGAAGCGCTGCCGATTGCGCAGCTGGTAGCAAACGGAGTAAGCCTCGAGGAATTTTCGGTGATCAACGCCGAGGAAATTGTTAACCTTTGCCAACAAGTAGCAGACGGTTCCCTGAAACCGCCGCTACCTACGGAAACACCATCCCCCTAATTAACACCCAATGATTGAACTGGATAATCGACATAATTTATTTCGCAAATCGCGGGGAAGGTCCAATCCGACCCGGATATTACTCATCCTGGCGTTGATCATTGCCGGGTTGTATATATGGTTAGGTGTCGAGCGCGGCGATATCGAAAAAGCTTTTTCACCCACTCCGACTGCCACGCGCATGCCCGGCTCGTTTGCCCTGGAAGCCGAAACCCAATTCAAGGCTGGTAACTTGCCAGCCGCTATTCGCGCCTATCAACAGGCTGCTGAATTGGACCCCAACGACGGCGAATTGATTGCCGAGCTAGCCCGGATTCAAACGTATTACTCCGGCCTATCCAACACAGACGCTATTGCCAAGCAGCGGTTGACCGAGGCTAAAACAAATATCGACCTGGCAGTTGAAGCGGAGCCGGAAAGCTCCTTTGTTTGGGCGGTGCGGGCCTTTGTTTATAACTGGAATGCCAATCCAACCCACGCGGGCGATCAGGCAGGGGCTTACATGGCCGAGGCTGAACGGTCCGCTGTGACCGCGTTGCAGCTGGACAGCCAGAATGCATTGGCGCTGGCATATTACGCTGAAATTCTCATCGACCAGTTGAAGTACGAGCAGGCTTTCCAGAACGTCCGGCAGGCGCTGGAGCGGGACAGCACCTTGATGGACGTCCACCGGGTGGATGCCTACGTGCTCGAATCCAGCGGCGAGTACGAAGCTGCCATTGAAGAATACAAAAAAGCCGTTGAAATCACGCCCAACTTCACCCCGCTGCATATCCGCATCGGCACGAATTACCGCACGCTTGGGCTGCGCTCCACCAATACGGTGCGAGCAAATGAAATGTACGATAACGCGCTGATGTATTATGAAATGGCAGTCAACATTAATAAACGGATTGGCGTTCAAGACCCGATCCCTTATCTGGCGATCTCGCGCACCTACTCACAAATGGGGGAGTTCTTCTCGGCAGCGCTGAACGTGCGCACCGCACTCGATATGCTGCCAGCTGCCCCGGATATTTACGGCCAATTGGGCTTGGTTTACTTTCGTTCGCGCAATTATGAGAGCGCCATTCCAGCGTTGAAGTGCGCAGTTTACGGCTGTACGGCAGAAGAGAGCTGCGAGGTACGGCGCTGCAATAAAGAAGTTGACCCGCCGCTAGAAATCTCTGGGTTGCCGTTGACCGATGGGTCGGTGCTGTATTATTACACTTACGGCTCGGTCCTGGCGGGCATGCACCGCCCGGGGTTGGACTACTGCGAGAGGGCCGTAGAGGTGCTGGCAGATGTGCGCGCCCGGTTTGGCAGCGATACCGAAATCATGGCGATTATTGAGCCCAGTGAAGCCATTTGCGATTCCTTTGGGATCTCCAACCGATAAAAAATATCAGAGTTTCATAAGAAGCCTGGGAACCCCCTTGACTTCGATAAAAATCAAGATTATGATTTGGCAGTATTAGCACTCTATAGCATAGAGTGCTAAAAATCTGGTCAATAAACCAAATTCACGTTGGGAGGTTTCAATGTCATTCAATCTCAAGCCCTTAGGCAGTCGTGTAGTGGTTGAACCGCTGGAGCAAGAAGAAGTCACCGCTGGTGGCATCGTGCTCCCGGAAACCGCTAAAGAAAAACCCCAGAAGGGTGTTGTTCTGTCAGTTGGCCCTGGTGACCGCGACGAAGACGGCGACCGCATTCCGATGGACGTCAAAGTGGGTGATACAGTGTTATATGCCAAGTACGGCGGCACTGAAATCAAAATGGACGGCAAAAAACTGTTGATCCTGCGCGAGAGCGACCTGCTCGCGATTGTGGAAACAAATTAATTTTTTTCATTAAATAATTAAGGAGAATCACTATGGCTGCCAAGCAATTGGTATTTTCGGAAGATGCGCGCCGCCGCTTAAAGAACGGTATTGATGTTGTTGCCACCGCAGTGGCGACAACACTAGGCCCTAAAGGGCGTAATGTAGCTCTCGATCGCAAATTCGGCTCCCCCACCATCACCCATGACGGCGTGACCGTGGCCAAAGAAATCGAGTTGGAAGACCCCTTTGAAAATATGGGCGCCCAACTGCTCAAAGAAGCCGCTACCAAAACCAATGACATCGCCGGCGATGGCACAACCACCTCGACCGTTTTGGCGCATGCCATTGTCACTGAAGGTTTGAAAAACCTGGCCGCAGGCGCCAACCCGATGCTGCTCAAACGCGGGATCGAAGCTGCCTCCAAGGCTGTTGCGGATGGCATCCGCGCTCAGGCGATTAATATCACCACCAAAGAAGAAATCGGCAGTGTTGCCACCATCTCTGCCCAGGATCGCGCGATCGGACAGTTGATTGCTGAGGTCATGGACAAAGTCGGTAAAGACGGCGTCATTACCGTTGAAGAATCCAAGGGTCTGGAGTTCGAGACCGAGTACGTGGAAGGTATGCAGTTTGACCGCGGCTACATTTCGGCCTACTTCATCACCGATCCGGAACATATGGAAGCCTCGATTCCCGAGCCTTACATTTTGATCTACGACAAGAAGATCTCCGCAGCTCAGGATATCGTCCCCGTTTTGGAGAAAATGGTCCAGGTTGGCAAGCGCGAACTGGTGATCATCGCCGAGGACATTGACGGCGAAGCGCTGGCGACTCTGGTGCTCAATAAACTTCGCGGGATGCTGAATGTTCTGGCCGTCAAGGCTCCTGGCTTTGGCGATCGCCGCAAGGCTATGCTGCAGGACATTGCCACCCTGACTGGCGCTTCTGTTATTTCTGAGGAAACTGGCCGCAAGCTGGAAACCACGACCCTGAACGACCTCGGCCGAGCCGAAAAAGTTGTCGCCGATAAGGACAATACCACTCTGGTGGGCGGTAAGGGCAATGAAGCCGAAATTCACGGGCGCATCGAGCAGATCCGCGTTGAAATCGACAAGACCACCAGCGATTACGACCGTGAAAAACTCCAGGAACGTCTGGCCAAGCTCTCCGGCGGGGTTGCCATCATCCGTGTTGGTGCTGCCACCGAAACCGAACTGAAAGAAAAGAAGCACCGCGTGGAAGACGCGCTCTCCGCGACCCGCGCTGCCGTTGAAGAAGGCATCGTCCCGGGTGGTGGTGTTGCGTTGATCAACGCAATGTCCGCGCTGGACGGCGTCAAAATGGATAACGACGACGAGCAGATTGGCGTCAATATCGTGCGCAAAGCACTGGAAGTTCCGATGCGCAAGATCGTTGAGAACGCCGGCAAAGAAGGCTCGGTTGTGATCGAGAACGTCCGCCAGGCTCAGAAAAAAGCCGGCGACAACCAGATTGGTTATGATGTGCTGCGCGACGAGTACATGAACATGGTCAAGGGCGGCGTCATCGACCCTGCCAAAGTTACCCGCGGCGCACTCGAGAACGCTGCTTCGATCGCGGCCATGATCTTGACCACCGAAGCCCTGATTACTGACGTACCTGAGAAGGATAAACCTGCTCCTCCTCAGATGCCCGAATACTAAACCGTTAGATTTGTAAACAGGCTGCGGAGATTTCCGCAGCCTGTTTTGCATTATAATCATCCGCATGCCTTCCCCTAAAACGAAGAATATAATTGCTGCCTTGCTGTTAACGGGTATGGCAATGGCATTTTTAGCCGGCTGCCGAACTGCAACCCCGGTTCCCGGAAGTCCGACCCCGGATACGGGCACGCCGGTATTGACCGATATCCCGGCTGCGACAGCGACAATAACGGCCACGCCGGAACCTATGGCACTGACTGTCAACGGCGAGGGTGTCCCGCTGGCCGAGTATGATGCTCAATTGAAGCAGCTGCAGGCCGCAGATGTGGAACTGGGTAAAACCCGCACCCCGGAAGAACAGCGTCAGATAGTGCTGGATGAGTTGATCAACCAGACGCTGATGGCGCAAGCCGCGTTCGAAGGCGGCTTCCAGCTGGATGAGGCCGGGTTGCAGCAGCGGATTGACACTCTGTCAGTTGACCTGGGCGGCCAGGCAGTTCTGGATGCATGGATGGCGGCCAACAGCTACTCGCAGGCCAGCTTCCGGACCGCCATGCGGCGGGCGGTTGCCAGCGCCTGGCAGCGCGACGCGCTGATCAACGCCGTGCCTGAGCAGGTTGAACAGGTGCGCGCTCAACAAATCCTGGTGCGCCAATTATCCACAGCCGAAGGTGTGATCCGCCAGCTGGGTGCTGGCGCGGATTTTGCAACCCTGGCAGCAGAGTATGATCCCATCACCAGCGGCATTCTTGGCTGGTTCCCGCGCGGCTATCTGACACAGCCAGCGGTTGAAGAAGCCGCCTTTGCTCTGCAGTCTGGCGAATACAGCCCGGTGGTCGAAACGGATTTTGGTTATCACATCATTTATGTTATCGAACGAGAAAGCAACCGTATCCTATCCGTGGACGCCCGGCTCACATTACAGCACCAGGCGCTGGACAGCTGGCTCGAAACGCGGCGTTCTTCAAGCACGGTTGAAGTATTATTGCCATAGCAGGGGAAACGATAAACCATGATACCGGTTCGATCGCATGAAGATCCAGAATTAAGAAAAAAACCTGTTATTCGGGAAAATTATTGGAATGTATTGACTATTGTCGCCCTGTTGACGACATTGGCTGTGGTGGTGGTCTTGCTGGTGATCTTCAATGATCCAGTATCCGGGATCAATCCCTACCCGCCGCCAGCCAAGGTCGGAGAAATAACACTGCCTACCGCCACGAGTACCCCGACCAGCCTGCCGCCTACCTGGACGCCCAGTATCGAGCCAACTATTAACGCCATCGACCCTCCAACCGCGGTTCCGTCGTCCACGACGGCGGTGTTAATCCTGCCTGGGACCCCCGCTGCGGTGCAGAATCCGCAGCCAACTTCGGAAACCGCCGAGCCAGGAAAATTTGCCTTCGGACTGCAAGCGCAGCCGCAGGGGATTTCCGCCAGCCTGTACGAGCCCACCCGCGGGTGCGCCTGGATGGGCGTTTCTGGACGGGCATTTGACATCCAGAACCGGCCGGTAAAAGGCATTCGGGTGGCAATCACCGGTTGGCTGGGCAGTCGGACAATTAATTTACTCAGTCTGACCGGCACTGCGCTGCAGTACGGCCCGTCTGGATATGAATTTACCCTGTCGGATGCGCCGCAAGCGACTGTTGGACAGTTAAAAGTCCAGCTGCTTGACCAGTCAGATCTGCCGCTGTCGGATGTTGTCTTGCTGGACACCTATAGCGAGTGCGAGAAGAACCTGATATTGGTGGATTTCAAGCAAGTGAATGAATAAAAAGCGCGCGCCAGAGACGCTCAAACATTTTAAAACAAAGATTATAGGGGGCGCTGAAGCGCACCCTTGTATCTCGATATTCGCGAACGCCCTTCGTGATCGATGGGTTATCAACCCCACCCATCCCGTCCCACTCATTAGGCGGGCTTATTCTTAATCGAGTGTTTTTGCGCCGTATCGGCGCAAAAACACTCGAAATTCATTTAATCCCCGCTCCCCGAAAGGGTGGTCGTCTGGAAAAGCAAAACCAAACGGGGAGCGGGGGTAGGGGGTGAGGGGTAAAACCGCATTGGTCATCCTGGCAATGGACGCCCACTGCTAAGCAATTAATTTTGATCAAGACGGTATCTACGGCTGCGACGCTGTGAATCTGCTATATGATTGCCCGCTCAGGTACTACGGGTAACCGCTCGGGAATGGCCTGGATGGCGGCCTCCGACATGCCTGCATCTTCCAGCAGGCCGTGGTTGTAAGCATCATACGCGGTCAGATCGAAATTGCCATGCCCGGAGAGGTTGAATAGAATCACCTTTTTCTCGCCGGTGCGTTTGGCTTCCAAGGCCTCATCGATTGCCTGGCGGATGGCATGCGCCGATTCAGGCGCTGGCAGCAGACCTTCGCTGCGGGCAAATAACACTGCGGCTTCGAAGGTCGCCACCTGCGGGACAGCCACAGCTTCGATCAAACCGGCGTCATATAACGCGCACAGAGAGGGTGCCATGCCGTGGTAACGTAAACCGCCAGCATGGATGGAGGGTGGGATAAAGGAGTGCCCCAGGGTATGCATCTTTACGATCGGCGCCATTTGCGCGGTGTCGCCGTAGTCAAAGGCATACACACCGCGGGTTAACGACGGCGTGGCCGACGGTTCGACTGCCAGCAGCCGCGTCCGTTGCCCATTTTTGAGATTCTCACGTAAGAAGGGATAAGCGATCCCGGAGAAATTCGATCCGCCCCCGACGCAGCCGATGACCACGTCCGGGTATTCGCCGGCCATATCCATTTGCTTGAGTGCTTCCTCGCCGATGACGGTCTGGTGCAGCAGCACATGATTGAGCACCGACCCGAGGGCATACTTTTTTTGCCCGTTGGAGGTCGCCGCTACCTCAGCCGCTTCGGAAATCGCAATTCCCAACGACCCCGGGCTGGCAGGATCCTTGGCTAACACCGAGCGCCCGGCCTGCGTGCGGTCGGTGGGACTGGCAAAAACCTGTGCGCCGTAAGTTTCCATCAAAAAGCGCCGGTAGGGTTTCTGCTCATAGGAAACTTTCACCATATACACTTCAAGTTCAATATCGAAGAAGGCGCAGGCCATCGACAGGGCTGAGCCCCACTGACCGGCGCCAGTCTCGGTGGTCAGCGCGCGCGTGCCGGCTTTTTTGTTGTAATAAGCCTGCGCCAGGGCGGAATTGGATTTGTGGCTGCCGGAGGGGGAAGCTCCTTCGTATTTGTAATAAATATGCGCCGGGGTGCCGAGCGCTTTTTCAAGGCGGGTGGCGCGCATCAGCGGAGTGGGGCGGTAAAGTTTATAAGCTTCTCGTACTTCTTCCGGAATTTCGATGTAGCGCTCCGTGCTAACTTCTTGCAGGATGATTTCCATGGGAAACAGTGCGCTTAGAAAATCTGGCGTGACCGGTTCCTTAGTACCAGGATGCAGCACCGGGGGCAAACTGACCGGTGCATCAGCCTGCACGTTGTACCAGTATTTTGGCAAATCTTGATCTTCAAGGTTGAAACGGATATTTTCTGACATGGTGTGCCTCCTAAAAATATGGATATGTGACCCAAAATTTGGGATAATGAATGGTGCAGCGTTGTTAAATGACAAGCGGATCTATGCTCGTGGGGACGAAACATAGATCCGCGGTGCCACCCCGATTAAGCTGCTATTAGAACGAAAAATCCCAGTGTGATGCACACAGGGATTGAGCCAGCTTCACTTTTTGCGGGTACGGCCTGCTCGATGCGGCGATACCCTTTGCCTTGATAACGGTGGCAGCTCCGGCGCGGGCTACTGACTAATGCGTTCACCCTGCAACTCAGAGGTCCATTCGGCTGCGCTGTGCGGGCAGGTTCTCACTGTTTCCTGCTCTCTGTACCGTCCGGGCGGAGCTTACTCGTCCTCGTCAATGTCTTTCTGGATATGTTTTGTGTGATTATACAACACGATCAGGATTTGTCAATAGCCTGGTTTCCAAATTATTAATTATTCAT
>CALMGN010000109.1 GCA_937863605.1 uncultured Anaerolineaceae bacterium | reverse complement strand
CCGGTAAACAGGCGATCCAGGTCGCGGCGGGAATAGACTTCAACGTGCGGCGCCAACCGGTCGCGCAGCTTGCGCGGCAGGTAATTGATCAACGGGATGTTGCCAAACCGATATTTGCCGCGCCAGTATATGCCGTGCGTTTCGAACGGGTAGCCGCGGTTGGGGCAAAACAACACCAACCGGCCGCCCGGGCGCAGCGTGCGCACCATTTCGCGGATGGCAGCCTGGTCATCCTGCACATGCTCGAGCACCTCGTGAGACAGGATCAGGTCGAAGGAATCGGTCGGAAACGGCAGGTATTCCCCCGCGCCGCATACCACCCGCGGCGCTTTTTGCCTGGCCTGCACCGTGCGTTCGTGTTCGATGTCCAGGCCGAAGGCCGGGTTAGCGTCTTTGGCCAATTTTTCCAGATACGTGCCAAGGCCGCAGCCGTCAACAAACACGCGACCTTTCAGGCGGTCACCGGCTGCCTCGCGGATCATGCTCAAACGCCGTTCCTGCCCGGCGCGCCAGACATGCGAAGGTTCGCCGCGCTCGGCGGCTTTTTGTAATTGGCGTTCGTCCATTTCCATACCGCCCAATCCTACCATAAAACCCGCCTCGAACAGGCTGGATCAGGCTGGTTTACGGCCCCAGTGAATGGCCATGGTGCCGAACATGCGCCGCTGAAAGCCGATTTGTTCGAATCCGGCGGCGCTCAGCGCTTCTGCCAGGGTGGTGGCATCCAGGAAATTCTCGCTCGAACTCGGCAGGTAGGTGTAAGCGTCGCGCTGACCGGTGATCAGCGAGCCGAGCAGGGGGATGATCGTGCGCATGTGGAATTGGATGAACGGCGTGAGAATGGAACGCACCGGGCGGGTGGTGTCCAATGAAACCAGCCAGCCGCCGGGTTTGAGCGCGCGGAACTGCTCTTTTAACGCCAGGGGCAGGTCGCTGACGTTGCGCAGTAAATAACCAGAAACGATCGCATCGAAGTGTTGGCTGGCGAACGGCAGCGCCAGCGCATCGGCAGCTGACCAGTCTGGCGCGGGCGGCGCGTGCCGCTGACCGACGCGCATCATGCCGAGGGTGAAATCCGCTGCGAGCGCATTGCAATCCGGGTGCTGCCGCAGCGCCTCGCGCGCCAGGTCACCCGTGCCGGCGCCCAGGTCAAGCAGACGGGCGTTTGGTCCAAGTTGGGCGCGGCGGATCACCTCGCGCCGCCAGCGCAAATCCTGGCCGGCGGTCATCAGGCGGTTCATTAAATCGTAGCGCGGGGCAATGCGGTTAAACATGCCCTGCACATACGCGCCCTTGTTTTCGGTGGAAAGGTCAGCTTTCGTCACTGGCAGGCACCCAGGCCAGGATGGTGGTGCCCGCGCCTGGCTCTGTGGAGAAATCGACGTCGCCGCCGACATTGCGCGCGCGAGTTTGCATATTCGCCAGACCGTGGCCGATGGTCAGGCGCATCTTTCCGACATCGAAGCCTTGACCGTCATCCGCAACCTCTATCAGGTAGCGGTCAGTGGTTTTCCACAGGGTCACGCTTATCGTACGGGCACGGGCGTGCTTGGCAATGTTCGCCAGTGCTTCCTGACAGATGTGGAACAACGCCAGCGCCTGGGTTTCAGGGATGGTTGCCAGCTCCTCTTCGGAGCCTTGCAGATTGACGCTCAACAGGGTATTGGCGCGGAACTCCTGCACCAGCCTCCGGATGCCCTCCATCAGGCTTTCGTTGTACAGCTGCCGCGGACGCAGATCGAGGATGTAGGTGCGGATGTCGCGGATGGTGTGGTTGAGGTCGCTGATGGCCTGCTCGATGCGCGGTACCATGCCGGCCGGATCGTTTTTGACCAGCAGACGCGCATGTTCAAGTGTCAGTCCAACTGCGTAAATCGACTGGATAATGCCGTCATGCAGGTCCATACCGATGCGCTCACGCTCTTCCAACACAGCCAGGCGGCGGCCTTGCATGTTGAGGCGCACGCTCTCAATGGCGGTGCCGACCCAGGAGCCAATCGTCGCCAAAAACTGCATTTCCAGATCATCCAGCGGGCGCGGATGGCAGGATGCCAGGCAGAGCACGCCAACCACGCCCTGGCGGCCAGTGATTGGCAGACAGGCTACCTGATGAAATTCCTCGTTGTACACATCGGGATGAAAATCGCTGCCGTCGGGATTGTTCATCGAGATCAAGCGGGTCTGGTTGGTCTTGGCGACCTTGCCGATGACGCCTTCACCCAGGTTGTACTGGTCCTTGGCCCACAGCTCTTTGACGATATGGCCGCGGTGCATCATCCTTTTAAGCTGGCGGGAGTTTTCCTGGCGCAGATAAACTTCGCCGATCTCCAACTGCAAATAATCCAGCACCTGGGTCAAGGCTTTATCCAGGATTTGCTCGATATCGGTGGAGGTGGCCAGGGTGGAGCTTAATTCATTCAGCAGCGCCAGGTTTTCATTACGGCGGGTGAGGATGCGGTCGCGCTGCACCAGTTCCCGGTAGATGCGTGCATTAATAATGGCTACAGCCGCGTAGGCCGCCAGCATCTCGATCATCAGTTGATCGGACTCGGTGAACTCGGGCGCGCCAATTTTATCCGTCAGGTAGATCTGGCCAATGTGCCGCCCGCCGTGGCGAATCGGCACCCCGAGGAACGATTCCATCGACGGGTGATTTTTGGGGTAACCGACGCTGCGCGGATCTTTCGAGATGTTCGCTACGCGAATCGATTCCTGGGAGTGCATCAGCGCTCCCAATAACCCCAGCCCGCGCGGCGGGGCTGGCATGAGCGCCACCTCTTCCTCATTCATCCCGATTGGAATAAAGGCTTCCAGATCACCATCCGCGCCAACCACGCCAACGGCGGCGTAGCGCGCCTCCGCCTGTTCGCAGGCCAGCACGCCAATCCGCTCCAGCAGGGTGTCGAGCGCTGTAATTTGGACCAGCTCGAGGCTGGACTTATGCAGCGCCAGCAGGCGCGCTTCTAATTGTTCGCGGGTTAACTGTAAAAAGTTGGCATCTACCATGGTATGGGAGATATTTTACCCGAATCAGTCAACAATGGCAATTTCGCGGCTGTCGTGCGGGCGCTAGCCGCGGGCTTGACTTATGCCCCGCTTTTCCAGATAATACTGGTAACAACCACATGATGTCTTAATACCATGCAATTGGAAGAGTCATGCCTGCCATAGTTGATCCCAACGACTACACCCCCAAGTATTTTCAGCTCGCGACTATTTTGCGCGAACGCATCTCCAGTGGCGAACTCGTTCCGCACCGGCCAATCCCCTCCGAGCGCCAGCTGGAGGATATTTACTCAGTCAGCCGGCCTACCATCCGCCAGGCGATTGATCTGCTGGTACGCCAGGGCTTTCTCTACCGCGAACACGGGCGCGGCACCTTTGTCTCGCCGCAAAAGCTGCAAAAGGGCATTTCGGAACTGACCAGTTTCAGCGAGGACATGCGCTCCCGCGGCATTGAGCCGGGGCAGAATATTCTTGAGCTAAAAATGGCGCTCCCGCCCGTGGAGGTGCGCCAGCGCCTGGAACTGCCGACGGAGAGCGGTGAATTGCTTTTTATCGAGCGATTGCGACTGGGTGACGGCGTGCCGATGGGGCTGATGACCTCGTATCACGTTCTGCCGGAGGGGCTGACGCTCGACCGTGAATCGCTCGAGGCAGCCGGATCGATTTACACTCTGCTGCAGGAACGTTTTCACTTGATTCCGACCGAAGCGGATGAGACCTTGGAGGCTGTCCTGGCGACGCCGCGTGAAGCCGCTCTGCTGCAGATTGCCCCCGGCAGTCCGCTGCTGCTCAGCGTGCGCATCACCTATTCGCAGTACCGGCGGACGATGGAATATGTGCGCATCCTCTACCGCGCCGACAGGTATCAATATTTCGCCAAGTTGACG
>CALMGN010000108.1 GCA_937863605.1 uncultured Anaerolineaceae bacterium | reverse complement strand
TGGAAAGAAATCAGGCGGACAACAAGACTGTGAGATTATCAAATACCGGGCCACAATCCCGCACGCTCACCGGTTGTCACCCGGCAACCATACGGGGTTAATTGAAATCCGCGATATGGCGACTGTGCCTAATATAACCAAACACTATATTCAACTGAATTCAATCTCGCCTCCAACCTGGATTCTCGATGCCAAATACAAAGCACGTGTAATAAATCTATTTGGCACCTCAATTGTCATGCATGGCTATCAATTTCCAGCCGGCGGGCCTAATTCAACTTCAAATTTAGACACCGACGTACCAAAAATTGGCCCGCTGGCAAACAATGTAAGCTTCCAGGATGATGTAGAGCAGACTTTATACCCAGACCATACCAGCGGCATAACCTACGCTGGCCGGTCGGATGAGACGGTGGTTGATGAAGATGTGCCCGCCAAAGCTTACAAAAGCAGTGTCGCCGGTGGCAAGGAAATCAACATTCCTGAAGAAACCGTAACTGTGCTCGACACTGGAAAAATCCCGATTTACCGCCACGTAATCGGCTTATATCCGATCGCCGGGGCCACCCTTGGAGCCGATATGTGGATCGACGCCACCCTGACCACCGGCGGTTTGATTAAATTTTTACCGGCCGGTGGAACGTCAACCAACATGCTGGTTTTTCCCAAGGCCACCATTGGCGTGGATGCCTTTTTAGACGCCAGCGTCCTTTTTGGCCTTATCAGCGCGAGTGCCCATGCAAAACCCAATATTGGGCTTGGAATGCCGGCATCCTTTGTAGATGGAACTTTATCGGACTCGAATAAGTGCTTTTTGTATAAATTAACCCTCTCATGGACGGCGGAAATCGGGATATGTCCGGCTTGCCTTTCCTATTCCGACAGCGAGGAGCTATTTGACGGTTCAAAACCCAGCCCGTGCACAGTTCCATCCACAGCCAGCGCTTCTCTGACCGAGAGTTATGTCACGGCCACCACAGCTCAACCCCCAACCTCCTCGCCATCCATTGCCGTCGACGGGTTTGGTCACACCTTGCTGGTCTGGTCAGACGCGAACAACAACATTCAATCCCGGTTGATGTCCGGCGGGCAAACCGTCGGTGATTTTACAGTGAGCTCCACCATGGGCAGCATTGACCCGCAGGTTGCCTTCTATGCACCGAACAAGGCGGTGGCCGTCTGGACGGAAAGCGGACTGGCATCAGCTGAGGCATCCGGAGCAGCCACGATGGGTGAAATTATCCAGGCGCAGCATTTGAAATACGCCCTGTGGAACGGTAGCAGCTGGAGTGCGCCGCAAGACTTGACCACGGCCGCTGACAGCAACGGCGAGGGGAAAGTTGTCCTGGCCGGCTGCCTGAGCACCACCACAGGTTGCCCGGCTGGCGGCGCAGTGACCGCGGTCTGGGTACGCGATACTGTTGGCGATCTAATTGCACGACAGTTCCACCTGTTTTTTGCGGAATTCAATGGCGTTAGCTGGAGTTCGGCTGCCGCAGTCGATTCATCGAGTAGCGGGGCTAATGCCGAAGCCAGTGTTGCCTACGCACCAAACGGTACTGCCCAGGTGGTCTGGATGCGCGACGCTGACCGCGACCTGGCTACCGTCAATGACCGCTTGATCATGCACCGGCAGCTGACCGGCGGCAGCCCGGTAACAGCATTGACCGCTCTTCCCCCCGCAGCGGTTGAACCATCGCTGGCGGTCAATGCCGCGGGCGAAATGGTGCTGGCCTTTACTGTGGCCACCGACCCGTTGGCTTTCATGGGTAACCAGCGCCAACTGCACGCCGCCAAACAGACCTGTGGCGGGGGCGGCTGCACCTGGGCTTACAGCCCCCTGGTTGACTCGAACAACCGCCCGGTGCATGCTGAAAGCCCGGCGTTGACGCTGAATTCCAACGGGCAAGCCCAGATCACCTACCGCGCGCTGGGTTTTGGCGAGGGTTATTCCGGTGGTCCTACGGTTCTACCGGGTGATCCGTTGGGCACGGTCATTGGCACCGGCGAAATAGCCCAGGCATTGGTCACCGTCAGTGGTGCGAACCTGGCGACCATTACCCCTTCGTACCAGACCAGCAGCGGAAACACGGTTTGGCAAACAAACGCTGTGTACGACCCGCTGTTTAATCAGACGTACGCGGTCGGTTCGCAGGGCAGCGGTCCCGCCTTGTCGCAGCAGGCGCTAAGCGCCCTGGAGGCGATGGGATATGCGGTCGACGGGCTGACAGAGGTGCCCTCGACCCTGGCTTTCTCGGTTTCCAGCGCAGTCCCCGACTTTTCGGTGTCCGATGTGATGCTGAGCACGCCTTATCCGCAGCCCGATGGCGACCCGCTGGCAGTTGTTGTTTCCGTGCTTAATAATGGCCCGGAATTTTCCGGCGGCCGAAGCGGCAATCTGGTCGTGAAACTGGCCTGGGATGCGCCGGTTGGCCTGGGGACCCCTGCAGGTGAAATGGAAATCCCCTTTATCAACGCAGGAGCCTTAACCTTAATAGAATTTTCTTCCGACCCAGAAATTGGAACATTGCTTGCGCCAGCCTTCCCTCACCTGCCGCACACCTTGTATGTCCAGGTCAATTCTGACCAGATCTTACCGGAGAGCAATTACGAAAACAATCTATTTACGGTGAACCTGGGCGGGCTGCCGGCTCCCCAGGGTCTGGCAGGCGCTGCCCAGCCCGGCGACTCGTCTATCTTCCTGGAGTGGCTGCCGGTGGAGCATAGCTCGATAAAGGGCTATCGCGTGTACCGGTCGAGCGACGGACGAATTTATGAACCAGTCGGCAGCACTTTTATCCCGGCGTTCGTTGACCTTGCAACCGTGATTGGCAATTCGTATCAATACCGGGTGGCGGCCTACGCCGAAGATGGTTTTGAATCCGAATTAAGTGATCCAATCGATGCAGTGGTAGGCGTTTTGTACCCGGTCTTCCTGCCGCTGGTGCAGCGCTAAGGAAAATCGCCGCAAAGGGCACAAAGAAAATCCAGGTTGTTTCGGTTTTCTTTGTGCCCCTCGGATTCCTGGCGCCCTTTGCGTTTTATTCCAGAACCTTTTTTATCATGATGGCTTCTTCGCCATCACCAGCAGCGCTTCAGTGAAGTGGAGGACCCGCCCGACGGCATTAAATAAGGACCAGATGCGGTGAAAGTATGGGGGCATATCGGCCGGATGCACAATCTGGAAGCCG
>CALMGN010000107.1 GCA_937863605.1 uncultured Anaerolineaceae bacterium | reverse complement strand
ACTGCCCGTATCTTTTCGGCCCTTGACGCGACTGTTAACTATGTACCTTACCAAATTCAAGGCCAGGCGAATCGTGATGTTGTTGTCACGGTCAACGAGGCCATCTTCACCCTACCAGCCGGTTCGGTTTTCACCTTACCGGTGGAGTTGGAGGAAGGCCCCAATCTCATTGAAGTGATTATGAGTGACCAGGACGGCAACGAGGTCAGTTTCGAACTGACCGCCGTTTATGAACCGTGATCCGGGATCGGATCACAAATTCGAGAGGAGAACAATTTTATGAAGAAACTATTAGCAATCGCTTCCTTAATTATCATTTTGACCATGGTATTTGGAACGGCCCAGGTGTACGCCAGTTCTGATGCGGAGCGCAAGGGACCAAATCCCAATGCCCCGGATCAAACCGACCGCAAAGCTACCCAGCTGGCTGAAAAAGACCAGCGCATGGATGCACTTGCGACCCAAAAAGCAGAACGCATGGAAGGAAAACTGGCTGGCAAAAAGTTCCATTTCCGCGGCGAAGTTGTCGCAGTGGATGCCACCTCCTTGACGGTCAAATTAAAAACCGATGAAGAAATGATCTTCACATTGACCGAAACCACCTCCATCAAAATCCCCACCCTCGGCTCTTCAGCCACCTGGGAAAATTTGAATGTGGGTGTCCAGGTGTTGGTGCAGGCAGTCAAATCCGCTACTGATCCGGCCGCTCCTGTTACCACAGAAGCTGTTGACGAATTCACCGCAGTGAAAGTGCAAGTGGTTCCCGGAAAACCTGCCCGTATTCATCGGGTTGGTGTGGTGACCGCATATACAGCTGGTGAGTCGATCACCATCCTGGCCAAAGACGGCAATGAGTACACCTTCGAACTCTCCGAGACGACTAAAATCCTGCCCAAGGACCGCGTTGACCTGCTGGTCGTTGGCGCCCAGGTGACCGTCATTTCCCGTCGCGACCCAACTGGCGGCCCGCTGGCTGCCCAGGGTGTGGTTGTCCACGGCGAAGATGACGGTGGCGAAGAAGTCGAAGCCCCCGAGTCCTAAGTCACACAATTAGACCCGCGCCCCCAATGGTTTCATTGGAGGCGCGGGAGTTAAGTCACATCAAGTCCTTGAGTAGATTCCCTGGCAATTGTAAATAACAGAAAATTCCCTACGAGCCGGTGCGCTGGATCCCCTCCCCACTGGCTCATTTTTTTAATTTAGCTAACTTTCTTGAACGTCTCCCCAGGGATAGACCGCCGCACTTTGGGCAGCCTCGCGGACCGCGGCATCTTTGGAATAATGACCGCGCCGTTCCGGTGGGATGAGATCGGCAATCCTGCGCATAAACTCATGCCCGAGCTCATCCAGGCGCTGCCGGTCGGTCTCGCCGCGTTCCGAGACAAAATAAGGTCCGAAGGGTTTGCCGATATTGAAGGTGATCTTCCCGCGTTTTCCCCGGCGTAAGGATGGGAACAAGTTGGTTAAACCATCCAATCCAACCGGCAGGATTTGGGCTTGAGTACAGGTTGCCAGGTACGCGCTGCCAGGCCGCGCCGGGCGCAGCACGGCTGCCCATGAGCCGGCTTCCGGGAAAATCCCCAGCACACCCTTGTTATTCAATACTTTGCGGGAGGCTAATAACGTATCCCGCGAGAGGCTACCGCGCCGCACCGGTAAAACCCCATATAATCGTGCCAACCAGGAGACCATACCGGGAGCATTCGGCATTTGCGTGCCGCCTACAAATTCCAGCGGATAAGGGAGCGTGCCGATCAACGCCACCGGGTCGATAAAGCTAAAATGGTTACCGATCACCAGCAGCGGCCCCTCTTTGGGTAAATTTTCAGCGCCGCTTACTTTAAAATCACTGATGACCGAAAACGCGGCCCGAATTAAAGCACGCAAAGTACGCCGGATGATCCTGCGGCGGGGGTAGGTGATAACTAATTCAACGTTGGACATTTATTTCCGAATATATTCCCCAATGGCTAATCAGCAGGTACTTCCTCGCTGACAACCGTCGGCTGGCGGACCGCCAACAGCATGACCAGACCGACGACCAGGAAGATGATGATCGAAATGACCGCCACCCGAAGTCCCATTTGTTCAGCGGTCAAAGCGTCAAACCCGCGACCTGAATAGATGATGGCAGCTTCGGCTGCAATCAAGCCGTACACCGCTGGTCCAATGAAGGACGAGGTACGTCCGCCGACCTCAAAGAAGCCGTAAAACTCCGCGGCCTTGCCTTCAGGCGCAAACTGACCGACCAGCGTCCGGCTGACAGATTGCACACCGGTTAGCGCAAAGCCAGCTAAACCGCCGACGATGAAAAACACAAACAATTGCTCGACGAACAACAGCCAGATAACAGCTACGACCATCAAAGCCAACGAAAGCACCAGGGACTTTTTGCTATTCCATTTATGGGATAAGATGCCAAAGAAATAGGCACCGGCGACGCTGGTGATTTGCACAATGATCATGAAGATGATCAATTGTTGCTGCTCCATGCCGAACAAGACTGCACCGATAATCGCAGCAAAGTCGAGCGTCATCATGATGCCGTCATTGAATACCAGGAAAGCAATGATGAATTTGATAAATTCTTTGTAGCTCTTGACTGCCCGGAAGGTTGTACCCAGGCGCTCCAATGCTACCTTAAAGGCTGATTTGCCTTGCGGCAGGGGTTTGGCTTCAGCCCGTTCGCGCAGCCAAAAGAACATCGGCAGCGACGAGGCCAGATAGAAGACAGCGGTTATCAAGAAGGATGCCCGAATCACCGTGTTTCCGCCAACCAACATGATCAGTGCTAGAACGATGAGCAAACAGATGATCCCGCCGAATGATCCAATCGCCCAGCCATTACCCGAGACTTTACCCAGCTCATGCGGCTCGGCAATTTCAGGCAGCAGTGCATTGTAAAATACCTGCGATGCGCGGTAACCGATTTCAGCCAGAATAAAGAACAGCATTCCAGCAAAAATATTACCCGGCATCACAAAAAAGAGCGCAGCGGTGAAGACAATGGCAAGCGCTGTGAAAAAGAATAAGAATTTCTTTTTCGCGCCAGAAAAATCAGCCAGGGTGCCAAGAATGGGAGAAATGACCGCGACCGCCAGCATGGCGATGCCGACGGAAAGACCCCACAGCCGCGTACCTTCGTGCCCTCCGACGACTTGTCCTTTAAAATACGCGGAATACACAGCCAGGAGGACAACCGCGGCATATGCTGAGTTGCCAAAGTCGTACAAGTACCAGGCCCAGCGTTCGCGGCGTGTTGCGGGAACCCGGCGCCGCTTAACGCGGTCGGCCGTCTTTTCCATGGCAATATCCATGATGTGCACCTCAAATAGGGGATTAAAAGATAAAAAGCTGCATTATTAAGGCAACTCTTGGAATTTACAACCCGCTTAGTTTATCACATTTTGGATCGGGTTGATGGTGAATGGAGCCCTGCGGCTCTTCACGGAGTTCGATAATTTAACCCCACCTGCTGACAATCGATACTCAGCCACGATGAACTTCGCGGGATTTTTCCAGTTAAACAATCAACGGCCGGTCACCTTTATTAGCCCCGATGTTTAATGAAGATATGCTAAAATTTCAGTTTGTATTTTAAAGTTTTTCGGGTAAACTGATATTGAGAAATATTTCACACAGGGTAAAGATACATGGCACCTAAAAGGCTCATTCTAGTCGCAGGCAACATTGGTTCTGGCAAGACTTCCCTCACCGAACGCATCGGGGCTCGGCTCGGTTGGCGCACGGCGTACGAATCGGTCGCCGATAATCCCTATCTGCCCGATTTCTACGGCAATATGCGCCAGTGGTCTTTCCACCTGCAGATCTATTTCCTGGGTCACCGCGCCCAGCAACACCTGGATATGTGGCAAGACCCGCGCTCCTCTATTATCGACCGCAGCATCTATGAGGATGCAGCAATTTTCGCGCGCGCGTTGAATTACCTTGGCAATCTCAACGAGCGCGACTTCATGACCTACCGCAAGGTTTTTTCGCTGGTTACGAAAACGCTGCCCCCGCCCTCGCTGCTGATTTACCTCAAGGCACCCGTCCCAGTATTGATCGACCGCATCCATCAACGCGCCCGGGACATTGAAAGCGGGATCGATCCAGGCTATTTGGAATTGCTCGACAGCTTTTACGAGGAGTGGATCCAAACCTTCGACCTGTGCCCGGTGCTCACCCTGCGCACCGACGATCTGGATTTCGTCCACCACCCCAAGCATTTGGACACGGTTGTTCAGTACATCCAGGATAAACTTTCAGGAAAGGAGGAAATCGTTTTTTAACTCCACCCATTACCGGTTTGTTTTCAGGACAGCTGGCGTTATTGGCATTAGGTAGGGGATCGGTCATTCATTGTTGCCAACATCACGCACTGCAAGATTTTTGGAGACAAACATGGACAAAAATATTTTGGTCACCTATGCCACTTACTACGGCACAACCCGAGAGGTGGCGGAAGCAGTCGGAAAGACCATCACCGAGCACGGCTACGATGTAGATGTCGTTTCTGCCCGTGAAGTGCGCGATGTGTCCCCTTACGGCGCGGTCATCGTGGGCAGCGCTATTCGCGGGGGTAAAATCCACGACGATGTCTTGCATTTCCTGGAGGATCACGAAGCCGAATTGTGCCAGGTACCGGTTGCCTATTTCATATGCTGCATGACCATGCATGACGACACACCGGACAGCCGCTACCAGGCGGAAGGCTACCTGGCGGAAGTATTCAATAAAATCTCGAAAGTAAAGCCGATCAGTATTGGCTATTTCGGCGGGGTACTGGAAATGAAACGGCTGGATTGGCTGGCCCGGCTGGTAGTCAAGGCGCTGCGCGCGCCTGAAGGCGATTACCGTAACTGGGACGCCATCATTCACTGGAG
>CALMGN010000106.1 GCA_937863605.1 uncultured Anaerolineaceae bacterium | reverse complement strand
TGAATCAGGCAAATCCCTCCCACCCCCTCAACCCAACCTACGAATAATAGATTGCGGTAAAATAGGGTATATTTTTGAGATTATTAAGAAATATTCAAGGAAATTCGCATGTTGCGTGCTTATAAATTATTGGTAATCCCCTTTTCTCTGGCACTAGCCATCACCTTCTTCAGCTTTTCGACTGCCAAAGCGCAAAGCCTCGAACCCTACGCGGCTAAACCGCTGTGTTTGCCGGGTGCCTACCCCGTTGACCCGGTTGACTGCCTGGCGCTGGGACCTTCCATCCAGTTGACCGAAATGGCTAAGCTGGGGCTGACGGTACCCGTACGCCCCCTGCCGGCGGTCAAACCGGACCCGGTGCTCAACGTCAGCCCGGTATCGATTGCCCGCATCAACCTGGAGGTGACCGAAAAGGCGCCGCTGTACACCACCTTCGAGGATGCCACGCAGCAGGTCAACCCGGTCCGCTACATCGACCCCGGCCAACTGCGCTACGTTTCGTTTATCAACGTCGGTTATTACAACAATAAACCTTACGTGCAGCTGCGCAGCGGCGAATGGATGCGCGCCTCGCCAGTGGCCTTCTCCGACTTCCAGGGCCTGGCCTTCAGCCGCACCCCGCGCAACTCCTTCGGCTGGATTGTGGATACCGCCGAGGTACGCGCCGCCCCCACCTATGCTGCCGCGCTGGTCGACAGAACCCTCCTGCGCGAGGACGCGGTGCAAATTTATGACGTACAAACCGCCGACAGGACCGACTGGTATATGGTCGGCCCCGGGCAATGGGTCGAGCGGCGTTATATCCGCCAGGTGCGCATCAACACCACCCCGCCCGAAGGCGTCACCAACGGCCGCTGGATCGAAGTCAACCTGTATGACCAGACCGTTTCGGTGTATGAAAACAGCCAGTTGATTTTTGCCACCATGGTGGCTACCGGCGTCGAGCCCTTCTTTACCCAGCCGGGACTATTCCAGATCTATTCCAAAAAACCGGTCGAGACCATGTCCGGCTCGTTCGAGGCCGACCGCTCCGATTACTATTACTTGCAGGATGTGCCCTGGACGATGTATTTTGACCAGGCGCGCGCACTGCACGGCGCTTACTGGCGCGCATGGTTCGGCTATGAAGGCACGCACGGCTGCGTCAACTTCTCGCTGGGCGACTCAAACTGGCTGTTCCAGTGGGCTCAGGAAGGCGACTGGGTGTATGTCTGGGATCCTTCTGGCCTTACCCCCACGGATCCGAGCTTCTACGGCGCTGGCGGCGCTTAATAGGTTGACTGCTCGCGCTTGGCGCGGCGATAAATAAACCAGATCACCCAGGCGGTGATCAACACCAGAATACAGGCGATAAACACCGGCACCACCACCGCCAGAATGGAGACTACGGTCGAGAGCAGGTCTTCTGCCATGCTGACCGGCACATTCGCGGCGCCTCCCGTGGTGGCCGTAACTGCCGGGCGTACTGCCAGTGTCTTGACGGCATTCACGCCGCCCGCCACCAGCAAACCTAATCCAAGCGACAGCACTGGATGCACGTCCGTGATCAGGTTGGCGCTGGCAGCAAAGACAATCGCCCCGGCCGCCGGCCGTACGAACGACTGGATTAAATCGTTGACATGATTGACTGCCGGGAATTTATCGGCAAAAAATTCGATCGTAGAGAGCACCAGCAGAATCCCAATCGTCCACCAGGACGTCAGTGCGTCCCACGGCGACTGCAGTTTGAGCAGGTCAGTGAAACGCGCCAGCAGCGCTACCACCAGCAGCGGGATATAGGCATTCAGCCCGGCGCTCGCAGATAGTCCAAAAGCGGATAAAATTCCAAACAACTCCAACATTTCTTCTTCCTCCAGGGTGGTAAACCCTACAATTGGAACCCTGCCCAGGTTCCGGTAAAGCTATAGCGCAGCAAGTCGATCAGCCCAATTTGCAGCATGGCAGTGGTAAATCCCGCCAGCAGCGGTACCCAGGCCTGTTTTAAGCTGGCATACTGATTCTCTTTACGGAAAATGATAATCCATAATAAAGCATAGCACATTCCCAAAATGAGCGGAACCGTCCACGCACTCAACACCGCCAGCGGATAGAGCAGCGCCGGGATCTCGGAATAAACCGCCCACGCTACCAACCCGACCACAACCAGCAGCCCCAACGCTTGCGTCCAGCGCTCGACCGCCGGGCGTTCATCACTTTTATCCCACAACGTCTGGTGGAAAACTGGCAGCAAATACAATGGTACCAACATCCCCAGGCCGGCACCCGTGAACAGCCGCAACAGGTTGGTTGGCTGATAAAGCGCTGGAGTGCCGGGGATAAATTCCAGCAAAGAATTGAGCCCATCCACGCCAAAAGCGATGAACAGGACGCTCAATGGGATCGAGATTTTTAACGGCGGGAAATCAGTGCGCCGGCCGTACGGCAGCTGAAAAAGCAGCCCTGCCAGCATGCCCAGATACATGCCGGAGCAGCGCGCGCACAGCGGAGTTTGCTGCCCGCCAATGAAGAACGAACGCTCGGTAATGCGGTGGCAAACCGAATAGCCAATGGCATCGGCTTTTCCCAACAGCCCCTCGGGTGTCAGGATCAGCCAGGTGCCAAACACAGCAACGGCTGCCAGAATCAACAGCCCCTTGACGATGGGTTTAAATTTCAACCAGGGACGCTCTTTCGTGATCATCGTGGGGTAAATTATACCCTCGCGCCGGTTGGTTCATTTGCATTCATGAACCTTTATGTTCCTCTGTCCGATTCAACCGATGTATCTACGGATTATTGGCTGCGCGGTTGCAAAAAGGTCAACTTGGCATTATCATCCAGGGGATAAGCTTGCATTGAGAACAGGGAGTGGAAATGAAACAATCTCGACTGGTCGTCTTGATCATCCTATTCAGCATCCTTCTGACCGCTTGCGGGGCGACCCCGATACCGACACTTGAGCCTACCGCCACCGTCGGACTGCCGACCGCAACCGCTTTCCTGCCGGAGGATACCGCTACCCCCACACCAACCGCGCTCCCTGAGCCGACCGCCACCGCCACCCCGCTTTACCCGCTGGAAGGTCTGGGACCGACCAACTTCCCAACGGATGTCAATCCGCTGACCGGGCTCAAGGTGAGCGACCCGACCCTGCTGGACCGCCGGCCGATCATGATCAAGGTGCAGAACCTGCCGCGCTCCGGGCGCCCGCAGTTTGGCCTGTCGCACGCCGACCTGGTGTTTGAATATTACAGCGAGCAAGGCACCACGCGTTTCGCTGCCCTGTATTACGGCGAGGACGCCGGAAAAGTCCGACCGATTCGCTCCGGACGCTTGATTGACATTAATCTCATGCGCGCCTACAAACCGATATTGATCTTCGGCAGCGCCAGCTACCAGGTCTATGACCGGCTGGCCAGTGAATTCGGCGACCGCTTGATTCTGGAAAGTGCGGGAAGCTGCCCGGCCATCTGCCGTGAAAATGAAGGCGGCAATAGCTACCTGGTCAGCAACACCAGCGCGCTCAGCGCCTTATTGGAGAGGCGCGGTATGGATAATTCTCGCCAGAACCTGGACGGGATGCTATTCAAATTGGAAGCCCCGGTGGCAGCCCAGCCCGGCGAGCAGGTGGTTGTGCGCTTCTCGAGCGCCATTTACAACCGCTGGGATTACGATGCAGCCAGCGGCAAGTACCTGCGGTTTTCAGATGCTGCCAATGATGTCGGCGGCAACAACCCGGTTTATGAACAGCTGACCGACGCGGCTACCGAAGAGCCGATCGCGTTTGAAAATGTGCTGATCATGTACGCGCGTCATACCGACATTGACCCGCGACCAGAGGTGGAACTGCTGGAAGTCAACATGCAGGGCACCGGCCCGGCCTTCCTGGCGCGCGACGGCAAAGTGGTGCCGGTCAAGTGGCAGCGGCTGGCCGAGTCGGATGTGATCACGCTGGTGGATGACAATGGCGACCTGGTGCCCTTCAAACCCGGGCGGACCTGGGTGGAGGTCCTGACGGCCAATGCCACCTTTGA
>CALMGN010000105.1 GCA_937863605.1 uncultured Anaerolineaceae bacterium | reverse complement strand
GATCACACGCAGGATTTGGTTGAGGATGATTATTTCGCCCATGATACGATGGACCGGGTCAATGACACGCTCACATTTGTTTGCGGCACGTTTACCCGAATAAATTTGTATTATTCAGGTTATTTCGCGGCGGGGGAAAATCTGGCCGCTGGATATTCCACCCCTGAGGCTGTTGTTTCCGGTTGGATGGCATCTGATGGACACCGTGCCAATATCCTCAACCTGAAATACAGGGAAATCGGGGTCGGGTATTACCAGGGCGCTGCCAAATACACCCATTACTGGGGGCAGGATTTTGGGGGAAAATCGGATGTATATCCGGTGATCATCAATAACGAGGCGCTGCAAACGACCAGCCCTGTCGTTTCGGCATATATTTACGGAAAAGGGGTTTGGGCAGAAATGCGGCTGCGCACCGATTCTGGCGCCTGGTCGGGCTGGGTTCCATTTCAGGAGAATGTCACCTGGCAGCTTCCGCCTATCAACGGAACTCATGCTCTGGCCGTCGAGTTGCGAGCTGCTGGTGCGGTGACTGCCGGCGCAGCCAGCAGTGATGTCATCATGCTGACCGGTATGCCATTGCCGGACGGTTGGGTCCAAATATTTTTGCCAATTTTGACGCGCTAAGATCATCACGGGGGAGGTCTTAGCCATGGATGCACCTTGACGGTAAACTGGCCGTCAAGGTGCGTTTTTCAATGATCACCCTTGCGATAAGGCTGGATTGTTTGCCAACCTCGACCGCCGCCAGAGGAACAGCATCAGCGGTATCACCAGTAAATTGATCAGCGCAAAACCTGCAATAGTGGTCGGGTAACCCAACCGGTCAACCAGAACACCCCCAACGCCCAATCCGACCCCTTGCCCGACATTGGTAAAAGCCATCAGAATGGCGAACATCGAAGCTGCGATGGCGGCCTCCGTGTGGCGCATGGCCAGTGCAAAGATGGTGGTCTGGTACACGCCGTAAGCCAGTCCGAAAAAGATCACCAGAACAAATATGACCGGCATTCCCGAGTTCGAGCCAATCAGACGCGAGATCATCAAGAGAGATACCGTGACCAGACTGAGCCCCAGCCAGATGCCTTTTTCCAGGCCAATTTTGCCAGACATCCGTCCGCCTACCACCCCGCCAGCAACGACTCCAATGCCCCAGAATGTGGTTAAAAATCCGGCGGTGCTGAGGCTGGTTTGCAAAGTCTGTTGGATGAAGGGATTGATCAATTGGTTCGCGCCTACCATCACCAGGAAGGAGACCAACCCAACTGCTGCAACCAGCCAAACCGAAGGCTGTTTGAATGCCCGGAAGGCATGCCAATCAAAACGCCGATGAGCCGGGCGTTCCGGTTCCTTCATGCGCAAAACAAGCGGCAGCGGAAGCAGGGTCAACCCTGCCAACAGCCAGAAAACCGCAAACCAGGTTGCTCTTTCCGCCAACAAACCGACCACCGAGGCAGTCACGATGACCCCAACAGCCCGTCCACCCACCATAAAGCCCTGGATGGTTCCTTGCTCCTCTATTGGCGTGGTATCGAGCGCCAACCCGTCAGTGCAGGTATCGTACAGCGCCATCCCCATCTGTAAAATGAATGCCAGAGCGACAAAGCTCCAATAGCCGGTTTTCAGGTCGATGAACGGCGCAATGATCAGGCAAATAAACTGGATAGCCAGCCCGAGCAGGATATAAGGTTTTCGATAGCCCATCCCAAACAAATTGAATCGGTCGCTCAGCATCCCCAGGAAAATTTTCACCACGAAGGGGATCAGTGCAATCGAGGCAAAGATCCCGACGCTGGTCATAGTCAGGCCTTGCGACAGGAAATACAGGGCGTTTAAGGCAGTGAAATAGCTGAGGATGGTCCCTTGAGTGAAATACAGCAGACCAAACAGGGTGTAGCGGTGGATGCGCGATCGGGGCATGTTCGTCTCCCAAATTGAAGAAATGATAAGCTTAGTATAGCCTCGGGTCGCGGATGTCAGGTTGGAAAAACACCGGTATTTTAGCTGGCTGCGGGATGCGGTCCAGTGTAATCGCAGGCGTGGATGGCCGTCAGGTAGAAAAAGCCGTGGCGCTCGACGATCGGCCGACTCATTGTGCCGGCGTCGACTACCAGGTAGCGTAGCCCGCGGCGGATGGCTTCCTGCACCCGGGCGGATAATACTGCGGAGTACAGGCCTTTGTAGCGTATCGATAAAATCGTGCTGCCGCCCCATAGACTGGCAAATTCGCCGCCCGGGGGATAGTATGTCCAGCCGGCACAAGCCGGTATATTATCGACATACGCAACATAGATACTCAGGTAACCCGGGACTGACAGGTGTGCACCAAGGCGGGTATAAATCCAGTTGAAGGTGCCGCCCCAGACCTGTTCCATAATGGTGACCACATCCGCCAACTGATCTCGGTCAATCCGGCGTATATCAACAATGGGAGGCTCGAGTAAGGCGGCTGGGGCTTCAGTCAAGTCCAGGACCATCAAAGCATCAGGCGGGTCGGGGGTAAAGCCGTGCGCCTGCAGCCGGGCGAGCAGGTCAGGCGGGGAGTCGTATGCATACAACTTCCAGGTAAA
>CALMGN010000104.1 GCA_937863605.1 uncultured Anaerolineaceae bacterium | reverse complement strand
GGTAGCTTTCCAGGATGCCTCCGGTCATTACCGGGTTCTCCTGATGAGCGCAGACAGAATAGGTTAATTCGTCCGTATGCAGGATCGCCCGGCCGCCGGTCGGGCGGCGCACCAGCTGCCAGCCGCGCGCTTCAAGCGCTGGCAAGTCAACGTCATCCACGGGCTGGGCATGCCCAAGCGAGAGGCAAGCTGGCTCCCAGGCGTACAACCGCAAGGTGGGGAGCTGACTGCCAGCGGTGACAGCCTCGAGAATCGCCTCGTCAAGAGACATATTCCAGGCGCCGCTGGAAGGTGGAGTGATCATTAATCGCCAGAGAGGCAAAGCCATAACGGGGTATTATACTGGAAATCGTGTTCCAATTGAATTATAATGTCTGGACAATACAAGGAGGGCGACAGGGGATAATCGGTTGGCCGTCATTTAAAAAATGCGATACCATACCGTTATATGTTAATTCACTTGACATATATTGTCGAAGTGTTATAATAGCCTGAGTTAAAGCGAGTCAAAATAGGCTATGACAACCACTGTTTGGCAAATCCCACGATCAAATGTTAAGAACCTTAACAAACACGCTGCTTTGGATTTGATCCGGTTCGCGGCAGGTGGAATTTCGCGAATTGAATTGTCACGCCAGATTGGGCTAACTCGCGCTGCAGTTACTTCCATTGTCAATGATTTGATCGAGGCTGGCCTGGTGCGCGAGACCAGTGGCAAGCGCGGCGGCGGACGGAACCCGATCTACCTCGAGATCAATCCGGATTTTGGACGCGTGCTGGGCATCGACATCGGTGCGACGCATGTGACCATAGTCCTGGCGAATTGCCTGGCGCAGGTGCTGGATGAAGTCAATGCTCCGTTGGATATTATCCAGGGACCTGAAATCTGCCTGACTCAGGTGGAAAAAATAATTAAAGAATGGCTTCCGAAAACCGGTACTACTGCGAACGAGATTTTAGCTGCGGCTGTCGGGGTTCCCGGACCAGTAGTAAGCGATGCTGGTATGGTGGGTGCACCGCCAATTATGCCGGGTTGGGGTAATTTTCCCATTCGCGACTGGCTGGAGGAACGCTTCGGATGCCCGGTGTCGCTTGGCAATGACGCTGAATTTGGTGCGCTGGGAGAATGGGCTTTTGGGGCTGGACGCGGGGAGAAAAACCTGGCTTACATCAAAGTAGGTACCGGCGTAGGCGCGGGATTGCTGTTAGACGGGCAAATCTACCGCGGTACGACCGGATCTGCTGGCGAAATTGGCCATATTACCCTGAATGAGAATGGTCCGATCTGCAGCTGCGGAAACCGCGGCTGCCTGGAAGCACTGGCCGGCGGGCGATCAATTGCTTTGCGCGCACGTGAAGGTATCAACAAAGGGCGCCGAACCATGCTGGCAGAGATCGACCCCGTCAGTTCGATTAATGCTCAGGATGTGATCGCAGCTGCACGGCGAGGCGACTTATTTTCGCAACAGTTGGTGACCGAATCGGGCGCCCATTTGGGGACAGCCATCGCCAGTTTGGTGAACCTTATCAATCCCGGAATTGTGGTCGTAGGCGGTGGAATTGCCCAACTGGGTGATCTACTGCTCGACCCCATCCGTCAGACGGTGAAACAGCGCAGCCTGAAGGTGTCATGGCAAGCGGTACGGATTTCGGCCGCAGTTCTTGGCCGGCGTTCGAGCGCCATGGGGGCTGTCGCGCAAGCATTATCGATGAGTTTGCATCAAATTACACAAGTCTAGCAATCGGAAGGAGGTGGTTAAACCCATCACTCAAAGCCAGGAACCCTTATGTACCCTATCAATAAACCCATATTTATGGGAAAATGTGCAACACTAAATCAATCAGGAGGATTGAGATGATTAAAAAGTTTTTGCCCTTGATTAGCATTCTGCTGATCGCTGCGTTCGCTCTGGCTGCCTGCCAGCCGAAGGCAACCCCCACCCCCGAGCCCGTAGTCGAACCGACCGCCGCTTCCGCGGAACCTACCGCTGTCCCTGTGGTCGAACCGACCGCCGCCCCCGCAGGCCTCACCGGTACCATCACCCTCTGGCACTCATGGAAAGAGAATGAGATCCTGAGCCTGAACGACGTGATCGCAGCCTTCCAGGCCGTGAATCCCGATGTTACCTTTGATGTCCTGTATGTTCCCTTTGACGATCTGAAGGGTAAATACGAGACCGCGACTGCCACCGGCGGCGGCCCAACCGTTTTGATTGGCGCTGCTGACTGGGGCCCTGGTTTCTATGACAGCACCTTCATCGCTGACCTGACTCCTCTGGTATCCGACGAATTCCTGGCTACCATCAACCCGGCCGCTCTGGGCGCTGTCCAGTACAAAGATGCACTGGTAGGCCTGCCCCAGACGCTGAAGGGCGTGCTGATGTTCCGCAACAAAACCATCATTGCTGAACCCGCCACTAGCTTCGATGACCTGGTTGCCAAAGCCACCGCGGCAAACACTGCTGATATCCAGGGCGCAGCCCTCGAGTACGGTTTCTTCTTCTCAGCTGCCCATCTGGATGGCGTCGGCGGAAAATTGCTGGAAGCCAATGGCGACCCCGCCTTCAATACCGAAAAGGGTGTTGAATGGGCGAACCTGATCAACCGCTTCAAGGAAACTGGTAACGTTTTCAGTTACTCTGATGACGATGTAAGTCTGTTCAAGGCTGGCAAAGCTGGCATCATCATTGACGGTTCCTGGAACACGTCATCACTGGCCGAATCGATCGGTGCTGAAAATCTGGCAATCGATCTATGGCCTGCTCCTCTGTCCGGCTATGTCCAGACCGAGAACATCTACCTGAATGCCAATGCCACCGGTGACGATGCCGCTGCCGGTTACGCCTTCATCGAGTACTTCCTCTCGGTGGAAGCTCAGACCCTGCTGGCCGATGCGACCAAAGCCGGTCACGTCCCCGCCACCCTGGGTGTTGAGGTAACTGATCCTCTGCTGCAGGCTGCGACAGCGGCCTTCGAAGGTGGATCTGCATTCCCGGTCATCCCTGAAATGGGTGCTTACTGGGATCCGCTAAACAACGCTCTCAAGAAGGTTGTGGATGAAGGCATCGATCCCGTCGTTGCTCTTCAGGAAGCATACGATCTGGTTGTAGCGAAAGTTGCTGAAATCCGCGGCCAGTAATCCCGCAAGATAACAAGCAGGTGGGGGAGCAATCTCCCACCTGCTTCTCATATCGCAGGAAATCACGGAACCTCCATCTTTTTTCGGGGTTTTCTGCTTAAATCGCAAGGTCTGGAATTCAGTTGTATAAACAGCATATGGAGTGGGGAAACGTTGCTACAATAGGATAATCCCAGTCCAATGACGTAACCCTAGCGCAGAAAGAGGAATCCTATGGCCGAAATCACTACTTTGGCTGTGAAAAAGCCGCAAAGGTCCAAACCTGACCCGGGGGTCTCGATCAAGAAGTCATTATTACCCTGGTCTTACATCGCCCCAGCCGGGCTGCTGATGCTGGTTATATCCTTCATGCCGCAAATTTTCCAGGTGTGGATGGCCTTCACCGATTTTCGGGTGAAAAACCTGCGGTTTAATATTTTTAGCCCAGAGACCTGGGCCAAATTTGCTCCGCCTTATGCACAACCCTACGGTTTGGGCAACTTCATCAAAATATTGACCAATAATCTGGCGCTGGAAAATTATGACTTTTGGCGCCTGCTGGCTTTCAACGTCACCTGGACTGTGATCAATGTTATTTTCCATGTAGGGCTGGGTGTATTAATTGCCATGGCGCTCAACTCCAAGGGGCTCATTGGACGACGCATTTACCGCGCCTTGTTTGTGCTCCCCTGGGCTATTCCAGGCTATATTACCGCGCTCACCTGGAAGAACATGTACGACCAGAACTTCGGCGCTATTAATTTCCTGATTGCTGCAATCAACAATACCTTCGGTACCAATTTTGCGACCAATATCCGCTGGATTGGGGAAACCACGCCGCCCATTGGAGGATTGTTGAGCTACCTCCCGCTTGCCTTCTATGCCTTGCTGATGGCTAACGTGTGGTTGGGGTGGCCATTTATGACGGTTGTAGCTACCGGTGCGCTCCAGTCTATCCCGGAAGAACTATATGAAGCGGCGGTTATTGACGGCGCAACTGGTTGGGCAAAGTTTTGGAATGTGACTGTTCCTATGATCCGCCCGGCGATGGTGCCAGCGATGATGCTTGGCACGATTTGGACGTTTAACAACTTCAACGTCATTTACTTTATTTCCAAGGGGGATCCCTTCGGGCGGACCGACATCCTGGTCACCCAGGCGTTTAAATTGGTTTTTGAGCAGCGGCTCTACGGCGTAGCAGCTGCATTCAGTATTATCGTCTTCTTTATTTTGCTGGCCTTTACGCTCTTCCAAAATCGTATTACAAAGGCTACGGAGGCTTACAATGCCTAGGAAAACGAAAGACATCCTGAAGCAGATTGGCCTGCAAATCTTTCTATTAGCGATTACTGTCCTGGTGATGTTCCCGGTCATGTGGATCTTCTCCATGGCACTCGACTCACGGAACATTGATAAACCACTGGATTTAACCCTGATTCCACCCGGGGCTTCTTTAAAAGCTTTCACCAAGGTGTTGACCGAACCATTTAATCTATTATGCAGCGATCCAGGCAACGTGCGGTCTTGCATGACTTTTGGCACGCTGTTGGCCAACTCACTGCTGGTAGCCCTGGGCACCAGCCTGCTATCGGTAGCGCTGGGTGCTTCTGCGGCTTACGCCTTCTCCCGCTTTAAATTCATCGGCCGGCAGGCTGGCATGCTTGGGTTTATCGTTCTGCTCATGCTGCCCGCGACCGCCACACTGGCTCCACTCTACGTATTACTCAGCCAAATCAAAATAGGCGCCGAGCCTATGCGCGCCACCCTCTTCGGTCTGATGGTAGCGTACGCCTCCGGTACGCTGCCGTTCGCCATTTGGAATCTTAAGGGGTACTTTGATACCGTTCCTAAGGAACTGGAAGAAGCGGCCTTGATTGACGGCGCATCCGTGACACAGACTTTTTTCCGCATCATCGTGCCGTTGGCAGTTCCAGCACTGGCGGTTACAGTCTTGTTCGCTTTCATGGCCGGCTGGACCGAGTTTGTTTTAGCCTGGACCTTCCTGGAGGATCCTTCGCGCTTCACGCTGGCAATGGCACTGCGCTCGATGCAAGGGCAATTCAGTACACCCTGGTCTGAATTTTCAGCCATGTCAATTTTGATGAGTCTGCCGATCGTTGCCCTGTTCTTTGCACTGCAAAAGTACCTGGTCGGCGGCCTGACCGTCGGCGGGGTGAAGGGATAATCTATCTTCGGCGAGTGGTTCGCGGTGTATGCAAATATAAAGGCTTTCCCGGAGGGGCGCAGCGCCGCTGCGCCTTTCTGATGCATCGCCGGTAGTAATGATTTAAGGAGAAATACTTTGATGAACAGAGCAAACCCCATAAAACGGATATTGGGAATCATCCTTCTGATCAGCATGATCCTGGCCGGCTGCAGAACGCAGACATCCACCCCCGCCCCGGCGCCCATCGAGACCAGCCAGCCCGCACTTCCCGGAACTGAAGAGACCCCGGTTGTTGCAGAAGTTGAGCCGGAGTTGTACATTTCGATCATCTGGCACCAGCATCAGCCGTTCTACGCCACCGACCCCGCCACCGGGCTGGTCGTAGCGCCGTGGGTGCGGCTGCACGCTGCCAAAGACTATGTGGATATGGCCAAAATGTTGGAGGACTATCCCAAAATCCACGCCACCTTCAACCTGACCCCTTCGCTGATTCAACAGCTTGATGATCTGGCAGCCGGAAAACGCGATCTGCCGTGGGAAATGACTCTGGTTCCGGCCGATAAGCTGGATGATGCGCAGAAAACCTACCTGCTCGAGCGCTTTTTTGACGTAAATGGCAAGATCGTGGCGCGTTTTCCGCGGTTTGAGGAATTAATGGACAAACGGGGGGGTGCGAGCGCGGACCAGATCGCAGCCGCATTGCAATCCTGGACGGAGCAAGACTTCCGCGACTTGCAGGTACTGTTCAACCTGGCCTGGACTGATCCCGACTATCTGGCGGTTGAGCCGCTGGCTGACCTGGTTGCGCGCGGGAGCAGCTTTACCGAAGCGGACAAGCAAACAGTGCTGACGGTTCATCAAGAGCTGATCGAGCGGGTGATTCCGGTTCACGCAGAATTGCAAGCCAGCGGCCAGATTGAGGTGACCACCACACCGTATGCCCACCCGATATTACCGCTGCTGATTGACACCACCCTGGCGCAAATTGCGGTACCGGATATTGTCCTTCCCAACCGCTTCTCCTACGGCCGCGATGCTGTCGAACAGCTAACCCGGGGCGTGGAGCAGTACCAGTCGCATTTTGGGCAGCCTCCGCGCGGCATGTGGCCGGCTGAAGGCTCAGTAGCCGAGGAAATTGTCGGACCGGTGTTCCGCGCCGGGATTAATTGGATACTGACCGACGAGACTATCCTGGCGAAATCGATCGGGGTGGATTTCACCCGCGACGCCAATGGCATGATCGCCAATCCCGATTTGCTCTACCGCCCCTATACGGTTGCCGAACGCGATGACCAACCGGTAGCCATCTTCTTCCGGGATACGCCGCTTTCCAACAAAGTCTCCTTCGACTACAGCCAGATTCCTACTGAAGAAGCAGTGACGGATTTCATGAACCGGGTACGGGGAGTGCGTGATGCCGTGAAGGATAAAGAAGGCGGCCCGTTTGTGTTGACCGTCATCCTGGACGGTGAAAACGCCTGGGAGTGGTACGAGAACGACGGAAAAGACTTCCTGAACGGCATGTACACCGAATTGAGCAATGATCCAACCCTTAAAACGATTACGCCGTCCGAGTTTCTAGCACTAAACCAGACGCCACTGACAAGGATCGACACGCTATTTGCCGGGTCGTGGGACGGTGGGGACTTTAAAACCTGGATTGGTGAACCTGAGGAGAATAAAGCCTGGAATTACCTTGGCACGGCCCGGGCTTTGCTGGAAGAATACACGCGCGGTCCAAAAAAAGGGCTAGTGAGCGAAGACCAACTCGCCAAAGCCAATGCCGCCATGCTGGCAGCTGAAGGCTCGGATTGGTTCTGGTGGTTTGGCTCCGATAAAGACTCGGGAAATGACCCCGCTTTTGACGCCCAATTTCGCGAGACGCTCGGTCAGATGCACGATGGGCTAGGTTTGGAACGGCCGGAATATTTGACGGTACCGATTATTTACCCGGCACCGGTCGAGCCGCAAAAATCATCGGATGGCGTCTTTGCTCCGGTCGTCGATGGAAATGTGGGAATCGAAGAATGGGCACTGGGCGGTTTGTTCGAATTTGCGGGGGAAAAACCGAGCGGGTTGGCCTTTGCCTTCTCCAAAGATTTATTGACCCTGAGGATCGACTCGCTGCCGGGAACTCCGCTCTCGGTGTATCTCAAAGTCCCCGCAATTCAGTCCGGGTCGGCGTTCGCTGAAGAAGGACGGCAAGTATTAGGCATGGATGCCACACACCGGCTGGCGATTATCGATGGAAAAGCGGCACTCTCCGCCTGGGATGGCAGCCAATGGGTCGAGGTGGAGGATGCGGGGTTGGTTTCCCGTCACGGCGCAACCTACGAGGTTGCCTTCCCGCACACATTGCTGTGGCCGACGCTGGATGCCGGGGATGCCCTTACATTGCGTGTAGCCACAGAATCAGGCTTGCTCCCCACGGCTGGACCTGCCCGTTTGCTGGTTCCAGATCTTGGCAGGATTGCCTGGGTGGTGGATATTAATGACCCGGTCAATGACGATCATGGCCCGGGGAATTATGTATATCCGACGGACGGGGTCTTCGTGGATGGCGTGTTCGACCTGGTAAATTTCAAGGTCGGCAGCGACGAGGAAAACCTGGTTTTCAAGGCAGAACTGCGTGGACCGGTGGACAACCCCTGGGGATCGCAAAACGGTCTGTCGATCCAGACTCTGGACGTGTACATTGACGTGGACGGCGCTGCCAATGGAAACCGGATGCTGCGCAGTGCGCGCAATACGGCGCTAACCCCGGATTTTGGCTGGGATTATGCGCTAACTGTCGCCGGGTGGTACAACGGCTTTTATACGGCAGCTATCCCCGAGATCGCGGATGCTAATGTGCCGCTGACTATCATCACAGACCCCGGGCGGCGCACGATTTTGGTAAAAATTCCGAAGAGCGCGGTCCCGGGCGACCCGACGCAATGGGCGTTAGGTGTAGCAGTGTACTCGCAGGACGGGTACGGACCGAATAACATCCGCGAAGTGCTGCCTGCGGCGGAACGCTGGCGGGTTGGCGGCGCCCCGGAAGGCGTGACCAATTACACCCGCATGTTGGACTACCTGTGGCCTGCGGAGGCCGACTCAACCCAGGAGGAAATGCTTTCAGCCTACTTGCCAAGCGATGTCTTCGCCGCCGACCTGACGGCCGATGATTTCCCGCAGGTACAATTGATCAGACCGCAGTAATTGCATAGGACGTGAGGAAGGAAGGGAATTCGCAGGGGGTGACCGACAGGTCGCCCCCTA
>CALMGN010000103.1 GCA_937863605.1 uncultured Anaerolineaceae bacterium | reverse complement strand
CCGCCAGGTTCTCCATGTACGTCTTGATTCCTGGCAGGCCGGTCAGTTTTTCATAATAGAAGTTATTGACCAGGTTGATGACCTCATCCCGCGCGGCCTCCGCCTGGGGGGAGAGCTCCTGCCCGGCTTGCTCCTGTGACAGGATAGCCCGCAAACGCAGCAGCATGCGCACAATTTCCGTCTCTTTTTCACCTTCCAGCACATCCACCACGGTCAAGATCAAATGATCCGCCTGGCCAAGCAGCGTCCCGATGGGTATATCGCTGCCGCCGCCAAAGGTGTCGTCAATGGTGCGAATCAGCGACCAGACCTGGTAAAGCACGGTTGACGGCTCATCAAACAGCTCGCGTAAATAAGCCGCTTCCTGGTAGCGGCCGGTCAGCCTGAAAATGTTGTACATGCGTTTGGCCGCTTTGCCGTAATTGGGGGAAGCGCCAACATATTTGTGCACCTCTTTTTCCAGGCTGGCCACATAATCGTCCAGGGCATTGCTATCCACGTGCCTGGCCAGCTTGGTGAAGATCGGGATCGAGTCGGATTCCAGGTAAACTTCCTGAAAATAAGGGTCGAGATAGCCATCGAGCGGAACAATTCCGCCGTCCGGTGCTTCCCAGGTCACGTCCAGCATGTTGCTGGCGTTCACCAGTTGATTCTCGATCGGGTCCGCCACCACCCAGTCCAATTTGCACCAGCCTGGTTCAAGACTGGCTTGCTCCCAGGTGACTGACGTCGGGCTGCCATCGGGTAGTGTTCCGTTCATTTGGCCTGCCTGAATATCCGCTGGCGTCCAGGCAATGGGCGATCCGGCCTTTTGCTGCCCGCTGGCTGTCACCAGCGCAATCGGGTAAGAACCGAACTTCACTTCGATCAGCTTGTATGTGGGTCCTGTTGCGCTGCTCAGTGCTTTTTCCCGCATCACCCGCGCCAGAATCTGGCAGGCCGCTTCCCGGGTTGGGGCGACAATATTGACGCGCTCGAAGAAATCGGCATCGCCAGGGAATGTTTGGATGCGGGATTGGGCTGCCGATCCAGAAAGCGCCAGGGCAGTTTCGACCACGCCGGGTTCATCGTTAAACTCGACCAACTTCCCGATTTTTCGGAAATAGGCCAGCCGATCCGGTGAGAAATCGAGCATCGAGATGCGGTGGCCAAAAATCCCTTCGCGGGTGTTAACCTCCACATCCGCTTCGCCTTTCGCGGCGGAAATGGCGATCAGCCATTGGGTGGCTTCGTTTTCGTCCATTTCCACGCCGAGACGCTGAGCCGATTCAACGATGCGGTGTAACTCATCCGAAGGGTTGTTGGCAGCTGAATTCATGGTTACCTCCAGGTTGGGAAAGCGGAAAGGCGCAAAACCCCGGTCAGTCGGGGATATTCATTTTTTCCAAATCAGCCAGAATGCCTTCAAAAATGACCGCCTGGTCTACGGCATCTTCCATGGCATTGTGAGTCAGTACACGAGCATTATTATAGAGGCGATGCAAATATTCGCCGGAGGTTTCCCGCCAGGGTTTTCCGGACAACCCCATGTAAACCGCTTTAATGTCCACGGCGCTGTGCCCAAAGGGGTTGGTTCCCAGGTAGCGAATAAAGCTGTCGTTGATGAAGCTCCAGTCAAACGGGGCGTTAAACGCGACGAACAGCGGCTGGCTGCCGGGTGGCGTCACCGCAGCCAACCACTGGTTAAACTTCATCATCGCATCTTTTGGCGGCAGACCGGTGCGTTTGAGCGTTTGGAGGTCAAGGCTGTGGACTGCCATCGCCTGCGGATCTTCCAGTTCCTGGTCAGGCTGCAGCTCGACATAAAAAGTCTGCCGCGGCTCACCGATGGTGCAAGCGCCAATCGAAAGTAATGCGTAGCGGCTGGGAATCGGGCCGGCCGTCTCCACATCGACAGAAATATAGGAATGGATATCGTCTAATAATGAGGTCATGGCAGCATTGTATCGTAATTCCATCGACGTTGGGTGGAATGCTGCGTGGCTGCATTTGAGGACGACCAGCAACAAATTTTGACTGACTTTGTACATTATTTCTCTTGACGGGTATAATCATTCAACTTCCCTGCCAAATTGGAGGAAAACCATGGAAAAAAATTATTTCAAGAAATGGCTGCTTACCCTGCTGCCGGAGATTTTTGGGGCAAGCGACGCAGAATACGGCTATATTTTGGACAATGGACAGGCCGGCATCCTTGGGACGCTCGATAGGCTGGATGCAGCGGCTGCATCTGCGGCGCCTAAACCCGGGGCAGAGACCATCGCCTCCCACAGCGGGCACACCCTCTACCTGATGGAACTCTTTGCCGCGTATTCGAACGGGGAAAACCCGGTTACCGATTGGCCTGGCAGCTGGAAGAACCGCAGCATCGACCAGGCTGCCTGGAACGAGATGCGTGCAAAAATCCGCGCGACCTATGAAGACATCCTCGACTTTATCCAAAAACGCGAAGATTGGAACGAGGACGTGACCGCCGCCTGCCTGATCCTCCTGGGGCACTGCGCCTATCACCTGGGCGAGATCAAGCAGTTGTATTCAGCTACAGTCCAATAAGAAAAATCTCACAGGAACTGTTGATCGCATCCATGCAGCGCTATTTTGCCTTCCTGCGTGCCATCAATGTCGGCGGACATACGGTCAAGATGGAAGTGTTGCGCCTTCAGTTTGAAGCGCTCGGTTTCACAAAGGTCGAAACCTTCATTGCCAGCGGAAACGTCATTTTTGATTCCTACCTGACCGATACCCTCTCCCTGGAATCCAAAATTGAGGCTGGGTTAACTTCAGGGTTAGGGTTTGCCATATCCGTCTTTCTTCGTACTTATAAGGATTTGACAGAAGTCGCAAGCTGCCAACCCTTCCCCGCTCAAGACTTCACCCATGCCGCAGCCTTCAATGTCGCCTTCCTGTCACAGCCGCCAGAACACTCATCGGTCGAGAAGCTGCTCGGGCTACAAAATGAAATCGATCAATTCAAAGTCGTCGGCCGTGAAGTGTACTGGTTATGCCAGGTGCGCCAGAGCGAATCAAAATTTTCGAATGCGGTGCTGGAAAAGACCTTGCGGCAGCCAGCAACCTTCCGACAAATGACAACCGTCCAGAGGATGGTCGATAAATATAAATAATGTGTGATTAATCGAACCTGGTGATCACGGTGACGCCGGTAGAATTGAAGGAATCCATGTTCATCAGCAAGTCGAGCGATTCCTCCAGGCTGACCTTTTTCTGTACCAGCAGCTCGGGGTGCAGCTTGCCGGTTTCGATCATATCGATCAGCGCCGGATAGCGGTAAGCCTGAATCCCGTGGCTACCCAGAATTTCCAATTCGTTGGCAATCACTTTGTCCATGGGCACCGGCGGGTGATTCTGACCGCCCAGCATCAGTCCAACTTGAATGTGCTTGCCGCGTTTGCGTAAATTGGCGATCGAATTAAAACAGGTGCTTAAACTGCCCAGCGCATCCAGCGAAACATGCGCGCCTCCGCCGGTGATTTCCTTTACAGCCCCGACGACGTCCGCGGTCGCCTTGCCGTTGACCACTGCTTCAGCGCCCAAAAGCTGCGCTAGCGCTAACTTTTCTTCAGCAATGTCAATCGCCACCACCCGCGCGCCAATCGCGTTGGCGATCATAATCGCTGACAGACCTACGCCGCCGCAGCCGTGCACCGCCACCCACTGCCCGGCCGAGGTCTTACCCTGGTCAACTACCGCGCGGAAAGAGGTCACAAACCGGCAGCCCAGGCTGGCCGCGGTCGAAAATTCAATCGATTCAGGGATGCGCACCAGGTTCACGTCAGCGTATTGAATGGCAACATACTCAGCAAACGAACCCCAGTGGGTGAATCCCGGTTGGAACTGGTGATCGCAAACCTGATGGTTGCCTGAAACGCACTGCGGGCAGGTGCCGCAGCCGCTTACAAAGGGCAGCGTCACCCGGGCGCCGGGCGCCCAGCGGCGCACATTCTTGCCAACCGCTGCGATCACGCCCGCCAGTTCATGCCCGGGTACATGCGGAAGGCGGATATCCGAGTCGTGACCCATCCAGCCGTGCCAGTCGCTGCGGCACAGCCCGGTCGCCATCACCTGGAGGACTACGCCGTCGGGATCCGGGGTCGGGTCAGGCACCTGCTGAATGGATAAGGGTTTCTGGAATTGCTCGAAGATTGCTGCACGCATGAGTAAACCTCGAAATGATTAAGATGAGCGCTCAACCGGCAACATTGCTGGCCGCTTGACAGCATTTTTTACCCTGGGGAAGGCTTTATTGTAATCCAAAAATTCAAACTCTTTCTTGACAAACTCTCCCTAATATCATAATATCATTTCTATACATATCGAAATATTATCATGGAGATTGACATGGCAACACCAGTACAGGAAAATGAACTGCTAGCCTTCTTTAAAGCCCTGGCAGATGAGAACCGCTTGAAAATCATTGGTCTGCTCGCGCAGCAGCCACGCAGCGTGGAAGATTTATCCGCTGCCATTGGGTTGGGGATGTCAACCACCTCGCACCACCTGGCGCGGTTGGCCAAAGTCGGTCTAACCTCGGCGCAAACCGACGGTCACTATTTCATTTACTCGCTGCACACCGACGCTCTCAAAGAAATGTCGCAGCGCTTGCTGCACGACGATCAAATCCGTCAGCTTTCGGAACCGGTCAGCAGCGATGCCTACGACCAGAAAATATTATCCAACTTTCTGGACGGCGATGGGCGCATCAAGACCTTCCCAGCCCAGGACAAAAAGCTGCAGGCCATCTTGCGCTACGTGGTCAAGGCCTTCGAACCCGGGGAGCGCTACCCCGAAAAGCAGGTCAACGAAATCCTACTGCGATACAACGAGGATACAGCATTCCTGCGCCGCAGCCTGGTCGAGTACCGGTTGATGCAACGGGAGGGCGGCGGGGGCGCGTACTGGCGAACTGACGAAGAATAATTGTGCTATGATAGGGCAATTCTGCCAGAGGGATTGCTCATGTTTGCAAATTTATCAAGGATTTATAACGAATTTCCGCGCAAGTTCTGGGTAGTAGTAGGCGTCTCCTTCATCGACCGGGTCGGCGGGACGCTGCTTTTCCCATTCTTCTCCCTCTACATTACCCAGAAATTCGGCGTGGGCATGACCGAAGCTGGGCTGATCCTGGGGCTGTTCTCAGTATTTGGCCTGTTTGGCGGCATGATTGGCGGGGCGCTCACCGACCGCGTTGGCCGGCGGAAAATCATTATCATCGGGCTGGTTTTCAGCGCGGTCAGTACCTTGACGCTCGGGATGGTCAACCAGTTCGCCACCCTCATCCCGCTGGCGGTTCTGATTGGCCTGTTGTCCAATTTTTCGGGACCTGCCCACGACGCCATGATTGCAGATTTACTGCCAGAGAACCAGCGTCAGGAAGGCTTTGGCATCCTGCGGGTGGTTGGCAACATGGCCTGGATCATCGGGCCGACCATTGGCGGTTTCGTCGCCAAGCAATCCTTCCTGGCCCTGTTCATTATCGACGCCGTAGTCAGCTGCGTGGTGGCCTTGTTATTCTTCCTGTTTATGCCTGAAACCAAGCCTATGCACGCGGAAATACAGCAAAAAGCAGAAAGCATGTTGGACACTTTCCGCGGTTACGGGCAAGTGATCCGTGACTCAGCCTACATGGCTTTCCTGGTGGCTGGCATCTTGATGGGGCTGGTGTATCAGCAGATGTACAATTCACTCTCGGTCTTCCTGCGCGACAATCACGGCATCGAGCCGCAAGGATATGGTTTTCTGTTGACCACCAGTGCCATCGTGGTGATTTTGTTCCAATTCACCATGACCCGGCTGATCAAGCACCGCCCGCCGTTTTTGATGATGGCACTGGGAACGGCATTTTACGTGGTTGGCTTCAGCATGTTTGGCTTTGTGTCAACTTATTGGCTCTTCGCCCTGGCGATTGTAGTCATTACCATTGGCGAGATGATCGTTGTGCCAACCTCGCAAGCCCTGGCCGCTAATTTTGCGCCAGAAGCCATGCGCGGGCGCTATATGGCGATGTTCAGCCTGCTGTGGATGATCCCGGCGACTTTTGGACCAGGCGCTGCCGGTTATATCCTCGATAATTTCAACCCCAACCTGCTGTGGTACATCGGCGGGATTTTATGCGCTGTCTCTTCGTTGAGTTATGTCCTGCTGCATTCGCGGCTCAAATCGCAGCCGCGCTTTGCCCCGGCGGCAGCAGAAGCCGCTGATTAAAGACCAAATATTACCGGAGAGCGGGGGTTTGATGTCTTTCGAGTGTTTTGCGCCGGCTCGGCGCAAAACACTCGATTAATGAATTGCATTCCCCAAGTATGAGAAGGTTGGGTGGGGATGATAACATACCGACCATAGGATCAGTCTGATAATATCAAGAAATAAGAGGCCGGGTTCCACCTCGGCTCACTATTTGGTCAATGTCTCCCCAGAACCACGCCCCGTTTCCCGGGTTTCAACTCTATAATCAAGGTATCCGCCGGAAATTCAGGAGCTGCCATGGAATCGACTGCCGCTTTATCCAACCGCTCGTGGAAGTTCACCCTGTTTTTTAGTTTGACCTTTTTAATCTTCTTCCAACTCACCTCCGACTTCATCGAATCAATTTACACCTTTGGCTTGCTCGGGACCAATATCCCGCCTGAAATCGTCAGTATTGTGCTTTTCTTTTCACCCCTGGTGCTGCTACTGTTTCGACAGCGGCTGCCGCTGCGCGCGGCCCTGGTGCTTGGCGGGGTGGCAGCCCTGCTTCGCGGGCTGGAATTGGTACTCGACCCAGGCGGTAAAATGCTGGCAAGCGGGCTGGGTGTGGGGATCCTACTGGTCACGTTCCCAATTCTCCTGAGCAATTTGACCCGTAAAGCGCCTGCCAGCACCCTGGAAATGGGCACTGGTTTAGCCTCTGCCCTGGCCATCTCGGTGCTGCTGCGCACCCTGGGGACTGGCAGCGATATCTCCTTGCTCCTCCCCTGGATCAGCTGGCTGCTGTGCGCCGTGCTGATCGGGCTGGCTGTGCTGCTGCTGCGCGAGAATTTCACTCCTGAACCCGAGGAAGAAACCGTAAAGCCGCGTTTTTGCCCGGCCGCTGCACTGAGTTCCGGATTCCTCGGCGCACTGCTGATCCTGTACTTCGCCTTCATCAGTCCGACGGTGTTATCGCGCTGGAGCAGCGTCGATTACCGGCTGATTCTATTGACTCTGGGCGTTGCCTGGAGCATTTTCGCCGCACTGCTGACCGGCGACCGCATCCGGCAGATATCGCGTCCACTGCTTGCAGTTTGGAATGTTCTGTTCCTGCTGGCTGGCACGGCAGCCATCCTGATCAACCAGGTGCGCTTCCCGGCAGAAGCCGGCGGCTTCCCGCTCTACCAACCCGACCTGTCCTGGGCTGCACAAATTCCCATCTTCATCCTGCTGCTCCTCAGTCCGGTCATCGGGATGGATTTTATCCTTTTGACCGGTGAGTTTACCCGGCGTCGTCCCACCACCCGGCAGTTAGGCGGCGGCTTTACCATCGCTGCGCTGGTGTTCCTGATCGTTGTGCTGGCGCAGGTTTTCACTACTGTTTATGACTATATTCCGGTGGTCGGTCCCTGGTTCCGCGACCGATTCTGGCTGGTGTTCCTGTTCGCTGGCCTGACCCTGACCGTCCCGCTTTTTTGGGCGCGCCAGCGTACCATCCCGGGCCCGCAGCCGGTGCTGCGCCAGTTATTCTTCCCACTGGTGCTAAGCGCGCTGGTGGTCTCGGTCGTGTCCGCGGTGATCACCGAACCTCGGCCGGAAGTTAACAGAAAACCAGCCACACTGCGGGTTGTGACCTATAACATTCAACAAGGTTACGACCAGGTGGGTAAGCGGGCTTACCAGCAGCAACTGGACGTCATCCGCAGCCTGCAGCCTGACCTGCTAGGCCTGCAGGAATCCGACGTGGCCCGCTTTTCAGGTGGTAACGGCGATGTCGTGCGTACCTTCGCTGAGGGGCTGAATATGTACGCATATTATGGCCCCAAAACCGTCACCGGGACCTTTGGCATTGCGTTACTTTCACGTTACCCGCTGGAAAACCCGCAAACCTTTTTCATGTACAGCGTTGGCGAACAGACCGGGGCCATTTCAGCTCAAGTGACGGTCAACGGAGTGTCGTATCACGTGCTCGTTACCCACCTTGGCAACGGCGGCCCGATCATCCAGCAGCAGCAGGTACTGGATGAACTGGCGGGCAAACAAAATATCATTGCCATGGGAGATTTCAATTTTCGGCCGTCGACCGAACAATATGCGCTGACCACCCGGACATTGGACAGCGCCTGGGTGCTTGCCGGCTCACCGCTAACCGCCGGTCTCGACCCGGAACGACTGATCGACCACATTTTCGTCTCGCCGGGCACGGAGGTCAAATCAGCCGAGTACATCGTCTCCTCAGTATCGGACCACCCCGGTTTGCTGGTCGAAATCTCCCCCTGAGGAGGCATTGAGGCATTCCTGAGCTAGAATCTTAACGTCTGCTTGAAAATAATTAATTATCGAGTATATTTATACATAACAATGTGGGGTCCGATTCGCCTGGTGGCAACCATAAACCAGGGTTTAAGACCATATCAATCCGGTGGTTTCTCAAGAACAGACGGGAAGGGGTCAGGATGAAAATCAGACAATGGATGGGTGTAAAAGCCTGGGTGTCGATGATCACCGGGGTGGGTTTTCTGCTCGTGCCAGTTTCAGCCCTGGTAATTTTGGGAACGAAAACGGATGCAGTGGGGTTGGCTGTCGCACGCTTTTTCGGCGCGTCAATTTTTTTGATTGGGTTAATATTGTGGATGACTCGAACTGTCCGTGACGCCCACTACCTGCGGGCGCTCGCCAGCGCTGTGTTTGTTGGGGATGCCCTGGCAACCATCGTAGCGGTACGAGAAACGCTCGCAGGCACCATTAACGCTTTCGGGTGGGTTATAGCTGCGCTTTATCTGGCATTTTGCCTGGCCTTCGGTTACAGCCTGCTGCGCATCACGGAACCGGTCACCACCCCTTGACGGAAACGCCTGATCTATCGACCCCGGAAGATGCAGCTGGCAATCGCAGGCAAGCCCGGCAACACCTTGAGCAGGCGCAGCAACTGGCTGAGCAGTTAGCAAAATCCGAAGAGCAAGCCTTAATATTAAACGACCTGAAAACCATTTTGTAAGCCAGAGTCGACCTCCCCATAATGTGACTCGACTTCCCCCCTGAGTCACACCCTCCAACGCAGCCTTGCGTTTATATTTGCTTTAAACATTACTCCGGTTTTTAGGCTCCCGGGCACCAGCCTGGCGGTTAAACCGGATCTATTTCGCAATCGGGGGCAGTTGTACCGGAACGCACCAGTACAGCTAGATGAACCAGGCCTGGGGAGGAATTTTGAGATTGGTGAAACCGAGGGTGGTCCTTTTTGGCGCCTCTGGCACTATGGGACATGAAGTCTTTAATGAATTATGGAAACGCCGCGAGTCCATCGACATCGTCCTGCTTCTCCTGCCTGCCCAGCGTGAAAAGAAACTGTTTGCACCCTTCGAAAAACAGGCCGGGATTAATTCACTGCCGGGAGCGGGAGTCGCAGCGGGCAAGGGGTTAAAAATCGTCTGGGGGGATGCCACCCGCTACCCGGATGTAGTGGAAGCCATTCGCGGTGCTGACTGGGTACTGAACGCCATGGCCTTTATCTCACCCGCGGCGGATTACTACCCCGAGATGGCTAAAGCAGTCAACACGACCGCCATCCAAAATATTGTCGATGCGATCCAGGCTGAACCGGACGGTGCGGCACGCATCCGGCTGGTGCATACCTCCACCGTGGCAGCCACCGGCGACCGCCCGCCGCCCATCCATTGGGGGCGCGTCGGCGACCCGCTCAAACCGTCCATTTTCGATTTTTATGCCGTCACCAAAATTGCCGGCGAGCGCATCGTGCTTGAGTCGCAAATCAAGCATTGGGCAGTGCTGCGCATGACCTTCATCATGCCTACCCATTTCTCGGCCTTGATGCGCCTGCGCGATCCGATCATGTTTCACATGCCTATTAATGCCTTTATGGAGAACATCACCTGCGCCGATGCTGGTTACGGGATGGCAAATGTATTGGCCATCCCAGACGACTCTGATTTTTGGCGGCGGGTATACAACATGGGCGGCGGACCCGGAATGCGGATTTCAGCATCCGATTACCAGAATCTGGCGGTGCAGTTGTTAGGGCTGTCCGGCATCCAGGCGGTCAGCGAACGGAATTGGTTCGCGCTGCGCAATTTTCACATGCAATTCTACTTTGACAGTTGGGAAGCCAACCAATACCTGCACTATTGGCGCGCGGATATGGAATCTTACAAGCGCAGCCTGCTAGCCAGCATGCCTGCCACGCTGAAACTTGTGCGGTTGGTCAGCTGGCAGGTGGTTTCCTTCCGGCGGCTGATCGAGAACAAAGTTTACACCATTCTACAGCGACTGGCAGGCGAACACCGCAATGGTCCGCTGCACTGGTATCGGGGACGTAATGACGCCCGCATCACCGCATTTTATAAGGGTTATGCCGAATTCGAGTCCATCCCGGACTGGGGCGTGGATATGCCGAATACCGACCCGCTCCAGCCAGCCTTGATCCTGGATCACGGGTACGACGAAGAAAAAGCGCCGCTTGAGCTGCCAGATAACCAACAGGCGGCCAAATTTCGCGGCGGCAAATGCCTGGCAACCAGTTGGGACGGCTGCCTCTACACCCCCCTGACCTGGCGCTGCGCCCGCGGGCATACGTTCAATGCAAAACCGTATACCATTCTAAAAGCAGGACACTGGTGCCCGGAGTGCATGCCGCCCGCCTGGAATTATGATGAGGAAGCGCGGCTCAACCCGTTTTTTGCCCAGGTGTGGTACCCCAACCACTTGGCCGTGGAAGACAATGTGTACCTGGCCGAATGTGTGCTCGATATCGCCGGTGCGGATAAAGATTAATGGGTTAGTCAAGGCACGTCAAGGTCCGTCCAATTTGTCTGGTCGCGTAGGGGCACGGGGAACATAAAATTATCTTGTCCGTAATCCTTCCCCCGTGCCCTGGCAGCAGATTAAAATCCGGGCACGGGATAAAAGCCCCCGTGCCCCTACATTTTTTTCTTTTATACGGACCAGGATGAACCCTGGACACGAAGGTTCATCGTGGATGAGGAATATAATTGCATCACGTCAAATCCATAATAATTCCCCACGGAGAAACGCCATTGACCGCCTATGTTCTGGTTGACATCACCATCACCGACCTCGAAGCGTATGAGGAGGTCAAGCAGCGCACGCCGCCGATCGTGGCGCAATACGGCGGACGCTACCTGGCGCG
>CALMGN010000102.1 GCA_937863605.1 uncultured Anaerolineaceae bacterium | reverse complement strand
TTCCGTGTAGGCGGTTTGGCGCTGCCGCTGGCGACATTAAGCGGAGGGTTGATGGCCGGGCGCGTCCTAATCAGTACGCTCGGAGCGCCGCTCATTGGCGGGCTGTCCGATACACTGCACCGCCGTTGGGGGATTATGGCAACTGCCTTGCTGCTGGCCCTGATGGGGTTGATGCTAATGAGCCAGACCCAGCCGTACCTGGCGCTGACAGGAGCGGTTGTGTTATCCATTATGACTGGCGGGATTTCATCGTTATCCAGCGCCATTATCGGTGACCGGGTGGTCCAAGAATGGCACGGCCGCTCGCTCGGCCTGCTCTACACCGCCCGCGACCTGGGCGCGACCATCGGACCGCCAATTGCGCTGGGGTTAACCCCTTCGATTGGGCTGGGCGCCGTTTACCGGTTGACTGCAGGGCTGATCGCCGCGGCAGCCCTGGCAGCGTTGTATATGACCCTGCGCGAGCAGCGCAGCCAGCTCATCCAGACAGCATAAGCGGCTGTGGTATACTGACCCTCGCCGGGGGAAATCCAAAGGATCTCCGGCTCATTCTGTGCATACTCAACCCTCCTGCGACCATGTCCCTGCTTACTGCTAACGCTCTCGCCAAGTCTTTCGGCCCGGTGGATATCTTCAGCGACGTTACGCTGAACATCCCACACCACGCCCGCATCGGCCTGGTCGGTCCGAACGGCGTCGGAAAAACAACCTTACTGCGCATCCTGCTTGGTGTGGAAGAGCCTTCCAGCGGAGAGGTGCAGTATTCCCGCGGATTGCGAATGGCGTACCTGCCGCAGGAAGCCCGTTTGCTGACCGGCCGCACCCTGTGGCAGGAGTGTCTGACCGTATTTGATGACCTGATCCAGCGGCAGACAGAACTGGCCCGGCTGGAAAGCGCAATGGCTGACCCCGAGCAAGCAGAATCGGCGCTCGGGTCGTACGGCCGCCTGCAGGAAGAGTTCGAAAGGCTGGGCGGCTACACCTTTGAGACGCGCATCCGCCAGACGCTCACCGGCCTCGGGTTCAGCCGCAGCGACATCAACCGGCCGCTGGCGCACCTTTCCGGGGGTCAGCGCACCCGCGCACTGCTGGCAAAGCTGCTGCTTTCCAATCCGGATTTATTGCTGCTGGATGAACCCACCAATCACCTGGACATTTCAGCCGTTGAGTGGCTGGAAAATTACCTGAAAGATTGGCCGGGCGCGGTGTTGATTGTTTCCCACGACCGCTATTTCCTCGATCAGGTGGTGAACACCGTCTGGGAGATGACCCCAACAATGGAGACCTACCACGGCAACTACTCTGCCTACCTGGTGCAGCGCGAGGAACGCTACCAACGCCGGCTGGAGGAGTACCAGGCCCAGCAGGAATTCATCGATAAGGAAGAAGACTACATCCGGCGCAATATTGCCGGTCAAAATACCCGCCAGGCGCAGGGACGCCGAACGCGGCTGGAACGCATGCTGGAGGAAGTCCGGCTGGCTCCGCCGCAGCAATCACGGAAGATGCGTTTCCGTCTGCAGGCCGTGGGCCGTTCTGGCGATTTGGTACTGCGCACTGAGGCCCTGAGCATTGGCTATCATGACGAAGGCCGCCCGTTATTCGAGGCTCCTGACCTGGTGCTCAAACGCGGCGAGTGTGCCGCGGTAATCGGTCCTAACGGCGCTGGAAAAACGACCTTTCTGAAAACACTGCTGGAACAGATCCCGCCGTACAGCGGCGAAGTGCGTCTGGGTGCCAGCCTGCAGATTGGTTACTTTGCCCAGGCGCATGAAGGCCTGCGTTCCGAAAACACCTTGATGGAAGAAATCAACAAGGTAGCTCCTGCCATGCTGCCCGCCGGGGTACGCGACTACCTGGCCAAGTTCCTGTTCACCGGCGATGATGTTTTCAAAGAAGTTAAAGTACTTTCCGGCGGCGAACGCGGGCGGTTGGCGCTGGCCTGCCTGGCGCTCCAGGGGACCAACCTGCTGCTGCTCGACGAGCCGACCAACCACCTGGATTTGCCGTCACAGGAATTGCTGCAGGCTTTGCTAGGAGATTACCAGGGCACAATCTTGCTGGTATCGCATGACCGCTACCTGATCGATGCGTTGGCGACCCAGATTTGGGAAGTTGAACCGGCTCAGCGTACACTGCGGGTGTTCGACGGCACTTATAGCGAATACCGCGCCGCCCGCCAGGCTGAAGCACAGCAAGCCGCTGCAGAAAAAACCGCCGTTCAGACCGAAAAAACCGATAAAGAGCGCCCGCGCAGCACAAACAGCAGCGCGGAACGCAAGCGCAAAGAGCGGATTCGAGTGATCGAAGCCGAGATCACAGCGCTTGAATCGCAAATTGTTGCGGTCACCCGTCAGCTTGAAAAGCCACCGTCAGACGCCGGCAAAGTTGTGCAGCTGGGACGTGACTACCAGAACCTGCAGCACAGTCTCGAAACGCGCTTGAATGAATGGACGGAGTTGGCGGAAGAGTAA
>CALMGN010000101.1 GCA_937863605.1 uncultured Anaerolineaceae bacterium | reverse complement strand
TGGACGATATAATAAATGGAACCATCGGCTGCCGTAGCGACTCCCGCGCCGATGTGCTGGTAGGCGGGCTTGACCATCGGGATCATATGGTCAGCGTCTGACCACATCCAGGCCAGGTCTTCCAGGCTCATGGGCCCGATGGCAAAATTTTCAGTCGCCCAGGCGGTCGCCCCGCCGCCATAACCGGCAGCCATGACCCGCCCGCGCACATCCCCGATGTGCCAGCCCATGCGGTTCGCTGCCATAATCTCAGCAGTGGTCTGTGCGGTGCTCATCAGGATGCCGCTGACCTCCAGCGCAGGCAGGCCGTTGCCGGTACGGATACCGTTGACCAGGGCGATCAGGTCATATGCGGTGATATTGCTGCCCGATTGTGCCGCGGCAGGAGCCGGCCACAGTGCGGCAAGCAGCACTGCCAAAAGTAATCCAATTTGAAAGCGTTTCAAACAGCCGCTCATCCAGTCAATTATACGGTAAGAACCCAGTCAGGGTAAAATTCCGTATATAGACCAGGAGAATCAAAATGAACCGAAAAAATGTGATTGCAGCCGTCTGGCTGATTGGACTAGGAATCCTGTTTATGGTCGATTATATTTGGCCAGGGATATTGATCCTGATCGGTATCACCATGATCGTGAATGCCACCATGCGTGGAGAACCGACGGTCATGCCGCCGACTACTCCACAGTCTCCCCTTCGACAAGCTCAGGGAACGGCTCCGTCTACGGCGGCTGAACCAGTCGAAGCCAATTTTATTGAGGCCATACCCTACGAACCCCCGACGGTTGAGCCTGTCGCCACCTCGACCAGCTCAATGACCGCCGCAGTCGGTGAACCGCTCCCGGCTATTCTGGCTTCCGAAGCCGACCGTCTCTACCTGTCCAGCCAGCTGCCTGAAAAATGCCCAGCCTGCGACGCACCACTGCGTGCGAATGCCGAAAAGCTGGCGTGGCACTCGGATAATTCGGTGAGCTGCATGTTCTGCGGCTACCGGATGACGGTTAAGGGTGGGTAGGGACTGGGTTCCATCCCAGCCAGCTTTTAGAATAACCCCGCTTTACGATACCATTACGCCATTAATCAGAATGGAGAAGTTTCCATGCCCCCGTCTTTAGTGGAACGCAGTAAACCATTTTTAATGTTTCTGGATGAATGGATGGCGGCTCTGCCGCAGATTTCGCTCAAACACGCAATTCAAGACCCCAGGCGCACCGCGATCATCTCGGTAGATGTTATCAACGGCTTTTGCACCATCGGCCCATTGTCCAGCCCGCGGGTGAATGCCATTGTCAGGCCTATTGCCCAACTGTTCAGCGCAGCCTGGGATCTCGGCGTGCGCCATATTTTGCTCAGCCAAGATACCCATGAGCCGGATGCTGTGGAATTTGGCGCCTGGCCGCCGCACTGCGTGCGCGGCACAGCGGAAGCTGAAACCGTACCGGCCTTCAAAGCGCTGCCATTTTTTGATCAAATGGTGCTGCTGGAAAAGAATTCAATTTCGACCGGGCTGAACACCGGTTTGAACGACTGGCTAGCCGCACACCCGCAAGTGGATACGTTCATCGTGGTGGGTGACTGCACCGATCTGTGCATTTACCAGTTGGCCATGCACCTGCGGCTGGACGCCAATGCTCGTCAATTGACCCGGCGGGTCATTGTGCCGGCTGCGGCGGTTGACACCTATGACCGCACGGTTGAGGTTGTCCGTCAGCAGGGCGGTTTGCCGCACGACGCCGAACTGCACCATGCCTTTTTCTTATATCACATGGCGTTGAACGGTATCGAGGTAGTCGCGCAATTGAATTAGCCGATTATTGTCCGGGGTTCTCCCAGACACGCACCTGATCTACCCGAACAGTGAAGTTATTGGTCTCGCGGGCGCCGACAAAGACGCCAAAGTAACCGGAAGCAAAGGTGCTGTCACGTACCTCGGTCAACTGCTGGCCGTTGGCGTATAACACCAGGCGGTCGCCGATGGCCATCAGTCCCATGCGGTTAGTCTGGCTGGGACCGGCATTGACGGCAGTACTGGCTTTCCATTCCACCAGGTTGACCATCTCGCCTTTGGCGCCAATGCTGGCGTTCCAGCGCCGGAGCGAATATCTTCCGTCGCAGGTGAAGCCGAATATGTAGCCGCGGTCCGGAGAATTAAGCTGGGGGACACGGGCAATGACGCCGTAGCGGTCGTTGCCGCTGCAGTCTTTGACCTGAAAGATGGCTTCCAGATAGAAATTGGTCTCTTCAGGGAAGGTCATCCGCCAGCCGTCAGTGGTGGAAAGACCCGTCAACTGCATGGCGCCGCCTGAAAAGGCGATGTCGGTAAATTGGTCTGCCCCGGTAGGCCAGTAATCGGAGTTATCCATGATGTCGCTCCAATCCGCGCTGCCCAATTTAGTAGTCGGGTCGCTGGCGGGCGGCACGTAGGTGCTGGTTGGCTGACCGGTTGGAGCCGTTGTGGCCGTGGCAGAGGGTGTATCGGTGGGCACAACCAGGACGGTCGCGGTAGGCGCACTGGTAGCGGTTTCAATCCCTCCAGGGGTCGGTGACGGGATGATGGTGGGCAGCAGCGGGGTTGGAATTTTTCCGCCAGCCTGACTGGTGGCAGTCGGCATGCTGGTCAAAATTTGGGCAACCCGGGTGGCCATTTCGGAGTCTTTCGGAACCGCGGTGGGGGTGTTGATCAGACCGCAGCCTGAAAGAAGGACAGCAATTACGAGAATGGGTAGAATTTGCTTCATGGTGCAATCACTCCTGTTATTATGCCGCGCCCGATTGGCACGCCAATCCCAAGACGGATTTGCCCGTTGTTAAGTTCCTTTGACCGTCGTTAAGCTTTATAACCGATCATCCGTAAAAAACCTTTGCGCCAGGCGATATCTTCCTCGCCTTCAATTCCCAGCGGGCTGAAGCCGTCGATCACGCCCAGGATGCCGCGACCCTGGCTGCTTTCCGCTACAATCACTTGCGCGGGGTTGGCTGTCGCGCAATAAATTTGGCAAACCTCCGGGACGGCCTGGACCGCGCCAAGAACGTTGACCGGGTAAAAGCCTTCACCCAGGAAGAGGATGAAACTGTGGCCGGCGCCGATCGCCAGTGCGTTTTTTTGCGCCAGAGTTGTCATTTCGGGGTTGGTTCCGCTCCAGCGGATCAGGCGCTTGCCGGAGGCCTCGCAAAAGGCCAATCCGAACTGGATGCCCGGAACGTGGGTGACCAGAGTCTCGTGGATGTCTTCGACAGTCTTGATAAAATGCGACTGTCCGAGGATGAAGTTAGTCTCTTCCGGTTTCTCGATTTGCACCAGTTTCAGTTCCATCGCTGCCCTCCGCTGTTGGGGTCATTTCATTGTACCCGAGAGTGAATTGGCTGGTTGGGTTTCTACAAGGATTCCTCGCACGCCCTCAATCCAACCTACGAAAATTCTACAATTATTTCGTAGGTTGGGTAGAGGGGCGATGAAGAGCGATTTGTGAAACATTTTCTGCTAAGCCCCGAAACCCAACACCAACTTTGTTCTAGCGCCTTGAAAAATCTTCAATTGCTGCGTTCCATTCCTGGATTTCGGGCTGTTGTGTTGCGTTTACCAGTAAGAAACCCTTGTAAACCCGAAATCCAGCCTACAAATATTCCTTAAAATGATTATACTTTGGCAATCTTATATGTAGAAATGGATCAGATAAATGACCGAAGATCGCAAACCTGAGAACCGGGGTTTCCGGTTTTTTGACTGGGTGATGGCGCTTTTTGTCACCGTTTTAATTATCAGTAACATTGCCTCATCCGCAAAAATTGTGGATTGGGGATTTTCGGTGTTTGGGCTGCGTTTCGCATTCGACGCGGGCACCATTTTATTCCCCGTCAGCTATATCTTCGGCGATGTGTTAACCGAAGTTTACGGGTTCAAACGCTCCCGACGGGTGATTTGGACCGGGTTCGCCATGCTGGTGCTCTCTGCTGTGGTCTTGTGGCTGGTGCGCATCATGCCGGGCGAAGCGATGTGGGAAGGCTATGCCGGACAGGGAGCTTATGATGCTATTCTGGGCGGCATGAGCACCGGCGGGATCGTGGTGGCAAGCCTGGTGGCCTACCTGGTGGGCGAATTCAGCAATTCGACTGTACTGGCAAAAATGAAAATTGCCACCCAGGGTCGTTTTTTATGGATGCGTACCATCGGCAGCACGTTGGTGGGCGAGGGGGTGGACACCCTGATTTTTATCCTGGTCGCCACCCTGGCAGGCGTTTTCCCCTGGGAACTGTTCGGCACGCTGGCAGTCACCAATTACATTTTCAAGGTGGGCATCGAAGTACTGATGACCCCGCTGACTTATAAAGTGATCAACTGGCTGAAACGAGCTGAAAAAGAAGATTACTACGACACCCAAACGCGCTTTACGCCGTTTGCGGTCGATTAAACAGCCCGCTCGGGGTTGTCTTTTTCCTGCAATCCTTCGATGACCACCACATATTCGCCGCGGATCTGCTCGGTCTTGAATCGTTCCACCAATTCGGCTATTCGCCCGCGATAGAGCGTCTCGAACATTTTGGTCAGGTCGTTGGCGACCGCTGCGCGGCGGTCGCCGTACACTGCCAGGGCATCGTCCATGAAGGCGGCCAGGCGGTGCGGGCTTTCGTAGAAAATTAGCGTGTGTGGCGAAGCGGCATCCACCTGCATAAAACGGCGGCGGGCGCCGGGTTTGCGCGGTGGAAAACCGCGAAAGGTGAAGCTGTGCACCGGAAGACCGGAAAGGATCAGCGCCGGGATCAGGGCAGTCGGCCCCGGGATGGCGGTCAACGGCAGGCCGGCTTGCAGCACACTGCGTACCAGTAAAAAGCCGGGATCCGAGATGCCCGGGGTGCCGGCATCCGTCACCAGCGCGACCGACTTGCTTTCATCCAGCAGCGCCAGAATTTTGGGCAGCGCGCGTTCTTCGTTATCTTCCCGGAACGAAATCTGCGGCTTTTTGATATCGAAATGCTTGAGCAGCATCCCGGTCTTGCGCGTGTCTTCGCTGATGACATAGTCCACCGAGCGCAGGGTATCGAGCGCGCGCTGCGAGATGTCACCCAGATTTCCGATGGGGGTTGCGACCAGATAAAGCATTGGAGTTAGTGGGTTCCCTTGGTTTAAATTAACATGCGCATAGCCGATATTATGACCAGGGTTATTGGATTACAATTCCGCTCAGGTCTTCAGCCGGCTGCGGATATTTCATGTTCAATTTCTTCAGGGCATCTACCAGCACACTGGCAATCACCAGGTTGCGGTACCATTTTTTATTTGCCGGGACGATGTACCAGGGCGCCTCAACCGTGCTGGTCTTATTTATAGCGTCCTCATAGGCCTCGGTATATACATCCCAAAGGGCACGTTCCTTCAGATCGCCGGGATTAAACTTCCAGGTCTTAGTCGGGTCGTACAACCGGGCTTGCAGGCGTTCTTTTTGTTCTTCCAGATCGATGTGGAGGAAGAACTTTAGAATTATCGTCCCTTCCTGGACTAAATGGCGTTCAAATTCCCTGATCTGTTCGTAACGCTTCTTCCAAACCATCTCGGGCACCAGTTCATGCACGCGCACCACTAATACATCCTCATAATGGCTGCGGTTGAAAATGACAATTTCGCCTTTAGCGGGGGTTTGCTTGTGGATGCGCCACAAATAGTCGTGGTCCAACTCCTCGGGAGTAGGTACTTTAAAGCTGGCGACCCGCACGCCCTGCGGATTGACGCCCTCGAACACGTGCCGGATGACACCGTCCTTGCCGCTGGTGTCCATGCCTTGCAGCACCACCAGGACGCGGTGCTTGTGTTCGGCATATAACAGTTCCTGCAGCTGCTCCAGTTCCTGATTCAACTCGCCAAGCAGCTCCAACCCCTCGTCTTTTTCGCCGTCATATTTACCGGTGTCGCCTGGATCAATGTCTTTCAATTGGATTTTTTCGTCTTCTCGGACGCGGTACCGTTCCATGCAGCACCTCCTGCTGGTGTGATTGGTTCCGTTTGATTATAACCCGGGCCAGCCTATGGGCGCGCCACGAGCTCCAGCGTGATTTTTGCCGTATCCTCCGTCTTGAGAATCCCGGCAATCGAAATCGGTCCAACGCCGAAATCACTCAACAGGATGGTGGTGACCGCGCTGCCGGTCAGGGTGTCGCCAGACAGGCGGGTAGTCACTTCGAAGGTTACAGGCAAGGTGACGTCGCGGACGGTCAAGTTGCCTGTGACTTTCAGTGTGTAGTCCTTGCCCTCCATGTAGGATTCAGGCAGGCCTTCGATGGTAGTCGATTCGAAGGTGGCGATGGGGAAGCGGGTTGACTCCAGCCAGTCGCTGCGGATGGCATTGTCGCGCCGGGTGCTGTCGGACTTGAACTGGCTGATGTCCACCTCAACCGATCCAATGCGGCTGGCGGGCGGGTTGCTCAGGTCGGCGAATATGCTGCCGGACAGGGTCTGGGTGACGCCGACTGCCAGGTTGAAGCGGTTGTTCTGGTTGAAGAAGGTTTCTCCCACTTCGTAGGTGACTTTAGATTCCGCGGGAACGATATTGAATGTGACCACCCCAACTGGCGCTGCTGTTGTGACAGCCGGGGTGTTGGTGACTACCAGGCCGGGGGCGGTGGTGGGGATTTCAGCGGTCGGCGAAAGAGATTCCGTCGGTTGGATGGTTGCAGTGCAGGCAGTCAATAAAGCCGCCAACAGGATCATGAGGGGCAGGGTGCGTTTCATTCCGTAATCCTCCTCTAGTGG
>CALMGN010000100.1 GCA_937863605.1 uncultured Anaerolineaceae bacterium | reverse complement strand
CTGGCCTTTTCGCCAAAGAAAATCAGCGAAACCGCCACCGCCAGCGGGATTTTGAGGTCGTTGAATACCGCCAGGGTGCCGGCATGCACCTTGCGCGCGCCGACATTCCACATGAAAAAGCCCACACCGGAGGCAATGGCGCCCAGGTATAGCAGCGTCAGCAGCTGAGTACCGGTCAAAGCCAGGGTCTGCCAGGGGGTGGTGAACACCGCTGACAGTCCGGCAGCCAGCGCGCCGCCCAGGTAGAGCAGGCCAAAGATGCGCTTATCGCTCAGGTTGGGGTATTTTTTTAGAGTCTCTTTGTAATCGACCTGCCCGAAGGCAAAGGCCAGGTTACTGACCTGCACCACCAGAAAGCCGGTCAAAAGCTCGGGGCGCAGCAGGTTGCCCTCCTTGACAATCGCCGTGCCGGCGATCGCCAGCACCGTGGCAGCCAAACTGACGGGATGAAAGCGGTGCTGGTAAGCGTCATTGATCAAGGTGACATACAGCGGCGTGAAAATGGTAAACAACGCCACCTCATACGCCTGCAGGTATTGGAAGGCATAGGTGTAAGCGATGTACATCAATCCGAACTGCATGGCGCCCGTCAAAATCAAGCGCAGCCGCAGACGTCCGGGTACATTGTGCAGCCGTAAAAACGGCAAAAATACCGCCAGTGAAATCACCAGGCGGGCAGCCGCGACGAAATTGGCATCCAAACCGGTCAACTGGCCTTTGATGAGGCCAAAAGAAAACGCCCACATTATCGAAACAACCACCAAATAAACCATGCCGCACCACCAGTAAGAGAATTAATTACAGCTCGATTATAAGAAAATTAACCGGGCTCTACCACACCTGGAGCCACGATTGTGCCCTTCGTCCACAAAAATCGGGATGGTTGTCTGACAAATTTCCTCTTGGTATGACCTTCCTCCTCATTCCGCAGCATACCTGCTTAAGTTTGATCGCAGCCCATATCCGTTATGGTATAAACGGGATGCTTTCCGAATCCCCCTTTACCCATCGAATAATTCGCTCCTACCGGTAGATCGGTATCCTAAGAGAGCCTATATCCAGTAGAACAAGGAGAACCCTGGTGGACTGGTCATTTATTGCCATAGTTATTCAGCTTATCTTTTTGGAGGGAATTCTCTCCATTGATAATGCTGCCATCCTGGGGGCGATGGTGTCCGTTTTACCAGAACATGAACCGATTCCCTGGCCGAAAAAGTTGGCAAAACTGGGGCATCTTCTGGACAAGCCGCTTGGTTTTCAGCGTACCGCTGCGCTGCGGGTAGGTTTGATCGGGGCGTATGTTGGCCGCGGTCTCATGCTGGTGGCGGCCAGCTATATTATCCAGAATCCGTGGCTCAAGTTGATTGGGGCAGCTTACCTCATCCGTCTGGCGCTTGACGATTTGAGCGCGCCCGGACACGGCGGCGAGGAAGGCGACTCAGACCGCCAGCTCAAGCCGGGCAGCTTCTGGCTGGTGGTGCTGAACGTCGAGTTGATGGACCTGGCTTTCTCACTGGACAACGTGGTCGCAGCGGTGTCGCTCTCCGATCATATTTTGATTGTGATGCTCGGCGTTGCCATCGGTATTTTAGTGATGCGCTTCGCGGCGGGTATTTTCAGCGTCGTGGTGCTGCGTGCGCCGGTACTGAAGACAGCGGCCTATATTTTGGTGTTCAACATCGGCGTCGAGCTGCTGCTGGAAGACTTCCACATTCTGGAATTCTCCGATTGGGCGCGCTTTGGAATTTCTATCGCCACCATCTTGCTCACCCTGGCGTATGCCTACCTGCCGTTCATGAAAATATTCCGCCCGCTGCTGATTTGGCTCAGCCAGGGGCTGCGGCTGGTAAACGGGTTTATCTCCTGGGTGTTGGAGCCGCTGCGCGGTGTCTGGTGGCTGATCAGCCAGATCTTCAAGAAGCGACCCGAACCTACCGCGTCTTAAAAGCAGGTCGTCATTGTGGCCGAACGCAGTGAGCACAGCAATCTGCGCCGGTTACCCCTTTTCACTTTCCCTGGACAGCTACACTATCCGTCCATGTGTAGATTGCTTCGGTTCCCTCGCAACGACATTCGATTTACAACTTCTTTTCCATCCAAACGACCTGGGTGGTGCCGAAATAATGGGTCGGAAGCCCGGCGATCCTGTAACCCGCCTGTTCAAAGTACAGAGTGGTATTCAGGCGCGAAAAGCAGCCCAGCGTATGGTAGCCAAGCTCGCGTGACCGGTCTTCAACCGCATCCATCAGCAATTTGCCAATCCCTTGGCGCTGGCGGTCGCTGGTGACTGCCATATGCGTAAAGCAGCCCACGCCAGCTTCTTTCTCGTAGACCTTAATGACCCCCACAGTCTCGTTAGTTTCGGTATCCACTGCCATGAAGTGATGACTGATCGGTTCGTAGTCGTCTTTTTCGGTGCCTTTCACCTGGGCCCACGGCTGGCGTAAAAGGCGGTAGCGTAATTCATAATAAGCCTTGAATTCTTCGCGGGTTTTCGGTGTTTTAATCTCAATCATGGCAGGAATCTCCTTAAGCTTGCCTCGTGGGGAGGCGATGCAGTTTTATTATACGTCCAGGGTCATGGCGGATGCAACCGGTTTCGGTTAACCAACCCATTTCACTTACAGTGCATCAAAAAATCGAGGGGCAGGGCCGACCCTGCCCCAACGTTCTGATTCCAAACGATCAGCCAGCGCTACAACGAGCGCTTTTCACGGTCGTAATTATTGCCAAGGAAGCCCGGAACACGCGTCTTGCGGAAGGTGAACATCATCACCAGGATAGTTGCAAGATACGGCACCATCAGCAGGTACTGATAGGGGATGGCGATTCCGCCCGCCTGGAAGCGGTACGAGGCCACTTCGATACCGGCAAAGAACAACGAGCCGTAAAGCACGGGCAGCGGGCTCCAACCGGCAAAGAAGGTCAGGGCAATCGTCAACCACCCGCGCCCCTTGACCATGCCTTCGGTAAAGGTGCCGGTGTATACCATCGGCAGATAGGCGCCTGCCAGGCCAATCAGCATGCCGCCGAGGACGGCGGTCACATAGCGGTGTTTGCTGGTGTTGATTCCCAGACTGTCCGCAGCATTGGGATTTTCACCTACCGAACGCAGTTCAAGCCCAAGCTGGGTACGGAACAGGAAATACCACAACCCGATCGAAAGCAAGATTGAAAAGTAAACCAGGATGTTGTGACTGAATAGAACCCGCCCAAGAAACGGGATATTGCTTAACAGCGGGATGGGCAGGTCCTTGAGAGTCGGGATGAGCGGCTGCGACAGCGTAACGCCGATCACCAGTTTTGGGATCAATGTGGACAGGCCTGTGCCAATGAACAGCAGCGAGAGGCCGATGACAAATTGATTCATTTTTAACGACGTGGTGAAGTACGCCAGCGCCAAACCAAAGATCCCGCCAACCAGCATCGCGGCCAGGATTCCGACCAGCGTGCTTCCGCCAGCCAGATAGCTGCCGATAAACCCGAGGGAGGCACCGACCAGCATGATGCCCTCCTGGGCAACGTTAAATACGCCTGCTCGACCGCCCAGCATGGTACCCTGGGCCGCGAGGACGAACGGGACCATCGATAACAGCGTGAGGCGCAAGAAGGTGATGAGTGATTCCATATTTGATTACCTCCTGCGGACTACATCTGAAAGCAGCACGAACAGCAGCACCAGGGCTTCCACGATGAAAACCATTTCGATCGGGACGTTCATGGTGCGCTGCATCGCACTCGCGCCGATTTCCAGAATTGCGATGAAAAATGCCACAAACGGGACTGCCAGGTTATTGCCCCTGGCGATCAAGGCGATAATCACGCCAAGCACCAGAAAGTTATGCTGCAGGCCGACGATCAAGCGGTGCTGCACCCCGGCAACCTCGATAACCCCCGAAAGCCCGGCGATGCCGCCTGCGAGGACGATCGAGAACACGAACATGCGCTTGACATTGATGCCGAAGACTGCGGCCGCCCGCGGATTGGCGCCGGTAGCGACCAATTCGTAACCACCGGTCGTACGCGAGGTGTACAGATATACCGCAGCCGCTACCAGCAGCGCCAGGATCAGGCCGGCATTCAACGGTGGATTCTTGATCAGCATGGGTAAAAAGCCGCCCTGGCCGATCTGGACAGTGGTCGGGTGACCTGCCACAGGGTCGCGCCAGGGACCGGTGGCGACCAGGTCAATGATCTGGAAGGAGACAAAGTTCAGCAGCATCGAAGTCAAGATTTCGTTGATGTTGAATTTGTACAGCAGGTAGGCCGGGATCAGACCCCATAACGCGCCCGCAGCCACACCCGCCAGGATAACCAGCGGCAGCAATATAAATGCCGGCAGGTCAGCACCGACGATGCCGACCGCCGAAGCCGCAATGGCGCCGACGATCATCTGTCCCTCGCCGCCCATGTTGAATTTGCCGGCGGTCAACGGGATGGTGAATGCCAGCGCTTGCAAAGTGAGCGGGATGAACTTTAAAAGGGTTTGCACAAAGCCATTTGGCGTGCGGAATGAAGTAAACAGGATCGTTTCATACGCCTGGAATATGTTCGCACCGGTCAGAGCGATAAAAATGCCGGCTGCCGCGAACGAGGCGATGATCGCGATCACATAGGGTGCTATTTTGCGTACGATCGTCATGATGCGGCCCTCAGATCAGCAGTTTCTTCCGCCTGAATACCGCTCATCAAGCGGCCAATGGCGTACTTGTCGAAATCCTTACGGTCCAGAATGCCAACGATTTGACCGCGGTAAAGCACAGCAACACGGTCGCAAATCAGCAGCAATTCATCCAGGTCTTCAGAGATGAGCAGCGTTGCAGCGCCGGTTTTCTTACGCTCGAGCATTTTGTTATAAACGAAGTCCATGGAGGGGATATCCAGCCCGCGGGTTGGGTTGTGCGCCACCAGAACCTGGGAATCCATCGAAAACGCCCGGGCAATCATCACGCGTTGAATATTGCCGCCTGACAGGTTGCCGCCGGGGTCTTCCGGACCGTTGGTTTTGATTTTGTATTCGCCGATGGCATCGCGAACTTTGTCGTACACCGTATTCCACTTGATAAAGACACCCTCGCAATAAGGCTTTTGGCGGTGATAACCAAGGATCAGGTTTTGCGCCACATTGGCTTTGGGTAAAAAACCGTCATGGAGCCGGTCTTCCGGGATATAAGAAATCCTGCCTTTGAGCAGCTCGCAGACCGGAAGCGCCGTAACATCCCGGCCATCCATCAGGATCCTGCCGTCGGTGGGAATGATGACCCCCGTAACGCATTCAGCCAATTCACGTTGCCCATTCCCGGCGACGCCAGCAACACCAAAGAGCTCGCCTCGCTTGATTTGGAAATTCAACCCGGACAGGCGGGAGATTCCCTCTTTGGTTTTCCAGCTTACATTTTGCATTTCCAGCGCAGGGTTCGAGCTTTCATCCACTGCGGTATTGGCCATTGATCCATGCGAGAAATACACGCTGTCTTCGATATTCATCTGGTCGCCAACCATCGCCCGCACAAAAATCTCTTCCGAAGCCTCGGCGCGGGTGAGCGAGGTGATGTTGCGCCCTTCGCGCAGCACCGTGATGCGGTCGCAGACGTGCAGAACTTCGCGCAGCTTATGGGTAATGAATACGATACTGAGTCCTTCATTGACGATGACCCGCAGCGATTCGAACAGGTCATCGACTTCCTGCGGGGTGAGATTGGTGGTCGGCTCATCCAGGATGAGCACCTCGACGCCGCGGTAAAGCGCCTTCAAAATTTCAACCTTTTGCCGGGTACCGACTGGCAGCGTATCGACCACGGCGTTCGGGTCAACCGGCAGGCGAAAGCGATTTCCTAACTCAATAATCTTGTTAGCCTCGGCATCCAATTTCATCGTACCGGGATGAGCCACGTTGGTCCCAAGCACAATGTTCTCCAGAACGGTGTAGTTGCCAATCTGCAGAAAATGTTGGTGCACCATTCCGATGCCGTGATTGATTGCATCTCTAGGGCCCTGGATGTTCAGTTTCTTGCCGTGAAAATCAATTTCTCCATCGTCTTTGCGGTACAGACCGTAAAGGATATTCATCAGCGTGGTTTTACCAGCGCCGTTGCCGCCCAACAGTCCGTGAATCTCGCCGGGATATAACGAGAAGGACACGCTGTCCAGCGCGACGGTTTTATCGAATACCTTGCGGATATTGCGAAGTTCAAGGATTGCTTCTTTTTCCATCAGTTTCTACCTTAGATTCAATTTAAGCGCCAGAAACGCAGCTTGACGCATGCTTTCTTAGGGCCGGTGGGAATCAACCAGCCTGCGGAATAACCGCCGTGCCTACCTTTAAGAAAAGGGTTCCCGGCGCCCCAACCGAATGGTGTGCCCCCGGGAACCCCTTTTTTTAATGCTGAGTTGCTTTAAAACGCAGAGTGAGTACTACTTTACTTCACTGATGTCTTTGACGACATTGATCTTGCCGGCTACCAGGTCGGCCAGAATGGCTTCGACCTCAGTGACGACCGCAGGGTCAACGTTGGTGATCGGAGACTGCAGAGCCACACCGGTATCAAAGCCGAGCGGATAGTAGCCGCCGGTTTCGCCAGCCAGGATCTTTTCATAGATATCTGCCAGAGGGCCAGCGAAGTCGTACAGCAAAGCAGTAGCGTAGTTATCGGGGGCGTATTCTTTTTTGTCGGTGTATTTCACCGTCACGAGAACTTTTTCGGGAGCGGCTTTGACCGCCTCAAAGACGCCGAACATGCCCAGGTTGAGGGCGCCCATCAGAACATCAGCGCCTTCGGCGATCAGAGCATCTGCCACCTGGCGGCCCTTGGTCGGGTCGTTCAGATCGCCAGCCCAGACGGCTTTAAGTTCAACATCCAGTCCAGAGTCATCAATGGCCTGCTGGATTGCATGCGCTTCGGCATACGAGAACGGCAGGGTCACGCCGCCAATATAGCCAACAACGCCAGTTTTGGTGGCGCGAGCAGCCAGAGCGCCAATGCCGTAGAAACCGACATGGAAGTTGCGGTCGATGAACCACAGGTTGGCGGGCGGGTTCTCGATGGGAGCATCCCCTTCAGCAATGAAGATCACCTCAGGGAACTGGGGAGCCAGTTCGATGGTCTGATTGACAAACTGTCCGCCGTGCGTCCAAACGATATTGAATCCCCCGTCGATGTATTCGCGCATAACGCGGTCAACATCCGGAACGGCAACGCTCTCAGAATAAGCGGTTTCGATTCCGGTTTTTTCTTGCAGTTGGGTTACCCCAACATATGCCAGGGTGTTATAGTCGGCATCGGTGATGACGCCGGGGAAAATCGCAGCCAATTTATACGTTTTGGCTGCTGGCGCTTCCGGGCCAGTAGTCGCTGCAGGAGCGCATTGAGCTGCTAATACCGATACCAAAAGCAGCACGAACAAAACCATGTAACGTGACTTTCGCATACCTACCTCCGGGGGGAATAAATTGAGGGAATTGAGGGGATGTTGCCTGACAATTCAAGGCGTGTTAATCTTAATCGGATCCTGTGTGGTGTCAATTGAATAATATCACCCATATAAACAACTAGTGTCACTGTCTGACAAGTAGAACCCCGAATTTGGAGGTAATGTTCGGCCCGGGCATACTTTTCTGTGAATTCAACCCGGAAAGTGCCTTTGCAATTTCAGTGGTTTGTGGCTGGTGATCGGGGGGCATTAATTTGGGGAGATTGATTTATAAACGAGATCACTATAATAGGATTAACCGGAAATATCCATGCCGATCTTCGCCTTGCTTTTAGCTTATCTTATCGGGTCAATCCCGACTGCGCTGCTCGTCTCACGGAGATTGGGCGGTGTTGATATCCGCACCATTGGTGACGGCAACATGGGTGCGCACAACATTAAAGCACAATTTGGCTGGGGAGCAGGGATTCTGGTGGCTGCGGTTGATTTTACGAAAGGCGCGTTGGCTGTGGGGATTGGGCAACTGTTTTCGCTGGACTTGGGCTGGCAGTTAATGGCCCTGGCGTTTGCAGTTTTAGGCCATGGCTTTCCCATTTTTGCCCGGCTGCGTGGTGGACAGGGGTTGGCAACCACACTCGGCGGATTGTTGGTGTTGGCCAATTTTGAAATGCTGGTGGGGCTGGTCATTTACGGGGTGCTGTACTTAATTACCCGTAATTCCGATCTCGGCGCCGGAATCGGTACCGGTACGGCCGTCATTTTAATGGTGCTGCGCGGTCAACCCCTGTTGATGGTGGTTGGGGCAGTGACAATTATTCTGATGATTCCGGCCAAGTTCATGCTAGATCGCCCACGGCGAGAGCAGATCCAATCCGATAGTTTATAGCTATCCAAGATGTTTTCGACCTTAAGCGCCAACCAAGCCCTTGGGAAAATAGAATCCAAGTTGCTGCGGGTTGAACCCGCCATACCACGACCGCAACTAACATTGTCTAAGTGCTTCGCAGCGCATTCAGGTCTGTTCCCTGAGCCTGTCGAAGGGGGCATTTTGCCAAAATATCTTTTTTGCTCAGGCAAGCTGGAAGCTTACCCAACCTGTTTTCGGTTAAAATCAACTCATGACTGACGCGTTGGCGCTCTACCGCAGCCTCGTTCTCATCCGCCGCTTCGAAGAAACTATCCTGGCCGAATACCGCCGCGGAGCGTTCAGCGGCACCACCCACACCTACACCGGACAAGAAGCCAACGCCGTGGGGGTTATCTCCAACCTGCAGCCCAATGACATCGTGGTCAGCAATCACCGCTGCCACGGCCATTTTTTGGCCTATGGCGGCGATCCGCGGGCGCTGTTCGGCGAACTGATGGGACGGGCCACCGGGGTGTGCGGCGGCCGCGGCGGCTCGCAGCACCTGCATTGGCGCAATTTTTACTCCAACGGCATCCTGGGCAGCACCCTGCCCCTGGCGACCGGGATTGCCCTGGCCGAGAAAATGCAGGGGCGGCAAACGATCACCGTGGTGTTTGCCGGCGACGGCGCCCTGGGCGAAGGCAGCATCTACGAGGCCTTCAACTTCGCCAGCCTGTGGAGCGCGCCGCTGCTGATCGTGATCGAAAATAACCAGATCGCTCAGACCACACCCATCACGCTGGGATTGGCTGGCAGTATCGCCGGTCGTCTGGCGGCCTTCGGCATCCCGACCCGCGAGCTGGATAGCTCGGACGTCCTTGAAATTTCTTCGACTGCTCAGACGCTGATCACGGACGTACGCCAGTGGCAGCGGCCGCAGGCTTTGATCCTCAATACTGCGCGCTTTGGCCCGCATTCCAAGTCCGACGACACCCGTCCGGCCGAAATGGTGGACGAATTACGGCGGACGCGCGATCCCTTGACATTGCACGGCACGCGCCTGGAAGCGGCTGCCCGTCAGACCGTAGATGCCGAAGTGGAGGCACTGGTGCGGTCCGCCTTTGAGCAAGCCCTGATCGACCCGCCCGCCGGAGGTGCCATTTGACCTCCGTGCTGGATGCCCTCAACCACGGGCTGCTGCGCGCGCTGACGGACGACCCGCGGGTGGTCCTGCTCGGCGAAGATATCCTGGATCCCTACGGCGGCGCGTTCAAAGTGACGCGCGGACTCTCGACCGCCTTCCCGCAGCGCGTTCTGACCACGCCTGTTTCGGAAGCCGGCATGACCGGGCTGGCCGCTGGCATGGCGCTGCGCGGCTTACGCCCGGTGGTCGAGATTATGTTCGGCGATTTCAGTACCCTGGCGGTCGACCCGCTGGTCAACACAGCAGCCAAGCTGCGCTGGATGTACAACGAGCAGGTATCGGTGCCGCTGGTAGTGCGCACGCCCATGGGCGGGCGGCGCGGTTACGGTCCCACCCATTCACAGTCCATTGAAAAACTCTTCCTGGGCGTGCCCGGGCTGCGGGTTGTGGCTGCCAGCCATTTTGGCGACCCCGGCGAGCTGCTTTACCGCGCCATTCTGCGCCAGGATGACCCGCTGGTATTTATTGAGCACAAGCTGCTCTACGGCCTGCAAGTGATCGATGCCGCGGCTGCCAGCGACTTCGAGATCGAGCGCACCGGCAGCGCTGAACTCTTCCCGGCCTACCGCCTGACCGTGCGCGGCGCACCGCCTCCAACCCTCACCCTGGCAGCGTACGGCTATATGGCTGAACTGGCGCGCCAGGCGCTGGTCAGGTTGGCCTATGAGCGCGAGCTATTTGCCGAATTGATTGTCCTCACCCAACTGGCGCCGCTGGACGCCGCTCCCATCCTGGAGTCGGTCAGCCGCACCAGCCGCCTGTTAACCGCCGAAGAAGGCAGCCTTTCGGCTGGCTGGGGCGCCGAGGTGCTGGCGCGCTGCAGCGAGTCGCTGGGCAATCGGTTGGCTGCCGCCGGGCGCGTGGCCGCCGTTGAAACGCCCATCCCGGCTGCTGCCGGCCTGGAACGCAGTACCTTGCCCGAAGTGGACGATATCCTCCGCGCCGCTGAAAAGATTGGAGCGCATCCGCATGTCTGACCTGATTCCGGTTCTCATTCCGCAGCTTAATCCTAACGAACTCGATGCGCTGCTGGTTGACCTGCGCGTTCAGAACGGCCAAAAGATCCAGGCTGGCGATGCGCTGGCGGTACTGGAGACCACCAAATCGACGCTGGAACTGGCGTCAGATCATGGTGGTTATATCCTCGGATTGGCCTTTTCACGCGGCGATACGGTCACCGCCGGACAGGTTCTGTGTTACCTGGGCGCCTCCCCCGATCTGCCGCTGCCGGCTGCAGCGAAGCCTCCCGCTGAACCCACTGCGGATGAACTACCCGCCGGGCTGCGCATTACGCAGCCTGCGCTGGCACTGGCCCGCTCGCTGGGTGTCGATTGGAACCAGTTGCCCCGCAATACCCTGGTGACCGAGGCCGTGGTGCGCAGGTCCAGACCTGCCCCGGCAGCTTTGCCGGAGACTGCATTCGATGCCAATGCGCTAATCATTTACGGCGGCGGCGGTCACGGAAAATCGCTGGTGGATCTGGTGCGGCTGCTGGACGCCTACCGCACGGTTGGGATTGTGGATGACGGGCTGCCTGCCGGCGCTGAGGTGCTGGGCGTGCCGGTGTTGGGCGGCAGTGGGGTATTGGAGGAATTGTACGTACGCGGGCTTCGGCTGGCGGTTAATGCCGTTGGCGGAATTGGCAATCTGGCGCCGCGCTTGAAGGTGTTCGAGCGCCTGGCTCAGGTCGGTTTTGGCTTTCCGACACTGATTCACCCGTCTGCCATAGTGGAAGCCAGCGCCAGCCTGGACGCTGGTGTGCAAGTCTTTGCGCACGCCTATATCGGCAGCGCCGTCCGGGTCGGGTTTGGCTGCATTGTCAACACCGGAGCGATTGTTTCGCATGATTGCGTGCTGGCAGATATGGTCAATATTTCACCGGGCGGCATACTGGCTGGCTCGGTGCACGTCGGCGAGCGCACGCTGATTGGCATGGGGGTGACGGTCAACCTGGATGTTGAAATTGGGGCAGGAGCGCGCATCGGCAACGGCGCTACGGTCAAG
>CALMGN010000099.1 GCA_937863605.1 uncultured Anaerolineaceae bacterium | reverse complement strand
AATGCCCGGCTGGCGCTGGCATTCGCCAGGTCGATGGATACCATCACTGCCACGCCAAGCGCAATTCCCAACACCATCAGGAAGCTCTGCCAGGCATGGCTGACAACATACCGCCACCCCAACCGGGCGAGGCTGCGCGGAAACGGCGCTTTAATCACCCTGCCAGGGGGTATGTTGTTCATCGAATTTTCCATCACGCAGGGTCACCACCCGGTCAGCATGACTGGCAGCCTCGGCACTGTGAGTTACCAGGACCAAATTTTTTCCAGCACCGCGTGTCAGCCCGTCCAGCAAGGCAAGAATGCTTTTTCCGGTTTCATCATCCAGATTGCCGGTCGGCTCGTCAGCCAGCACCACCAGCGGGTCATGCACTAGCGCCCGGGCTATCGCTACTCGCTGCTGTTCACCGCCGGAAAGCCGGTCCGGGAACGCCGCACGCCGATTAAGCAGACCGACGGCATCCAGCATTTCCGCAGAGCGTTCATTGCCATGACCATTCAGCCTGCCAATCAGGTCCAGCGGCAGCACCACATTCTCCCAAACCGTCAAGGTGGGGATCAGGTTGAAAAACTGAAAGATAAACCCGATCCGCTCACGGCGGAAAAGTGTCCGGCCTGGTTCTCTTAGCCCGGTCAACCGCTCGCCATTCACATAAATTTCGCCTGCGTCAGCCCGGTCGATCCCGCTGATCAGGTTCAACAGTGTAGTCTTGCCGGAACCGCTTTTCCCGAGAATCGCTAAAAATTGCCCGCGCGGGATCGACAGGTCGGCATCCTGCAGGATGATGCGCTCCTCGCCGCCCTCGCGGTAATGCTTGGTCAGCTTTTCCAGCCGGATAAAATCCTTTAAGTTGTCACCCAACGCATGCACATGATTGCCCATGCCTTGAATTGTAACCGCACGACTGGCGGATGTCCAAATTGCCAGCTTGTTTCGCTATTTCTTAAAACCAGCGCCGCCGGATAAATAACCAGGTCGTCACACCCACCACCAGCATGGAGATCCCAAGAATCAATTGCCAGGAAAACGATTGGTTGGCGAACGGCAAAGCGACATTCATGCCAAAGAAGCTGGTGATGATGGTTGGCAGGCTCAACAGGATGGTGACAGAGGCTAAAAATTTCATCACCACGTTGAGGTTATTGGAGATGATCGAAGCGAACGCGTCCATCATGCTGCTCAAAATGTTGTTCGAGATGTTGACCATTTCGATAGCCTGCTGGTTTTCTGTGATGACGTCTTCTAACAGATCTTCATCATCGGAATACTGGCGGAACAACTGGGTCCGCTGCAGGCGTTCCAGCAGCAGCTCGTTAGCTTTCAAGGCAGTTGTGAAATACACCAGGCTCTTTTGATATTTCAGCAATTCCAAAACTTCTTTATTCTGCATCGACTGCTGCAGCCGGTCTTCCAGCTCCTCGGTCATTTTGTTAATCAGGCGCAGGTGATCGAGAAATTTGTTGGCATTGAGCAACAGCAGGCGCAGCACAAAGCGCAGTCGTTTCCCAGTAGACAGATTTTTTGTTTTGGTAGACGCGAATTCCGTGGTCAGATCGTTTTGTCGGCGGCATACGGTGATAATCATCTGGTCAGTCAGGATGATACCAAGCGGCATGGTGATGTATGGCACATCCACCGTCAGTCCCTGAAAAAATGGGATGCGGATCAGGATCAGCATTTTGCCGTCATCTTCGCGCTCCGAGCGGGCGCGTTCGTCCATATCCAACGGGTAGGTTATAAAGTCCTGCGGGATGCCCTGGCCCATCACGCGTTCGATTTCATCGCTGGTTGGGTCGATCATGTTCACCCAGCAGCCAGTGGTGAAATCAGGTATCTGCTCCAAACCGGTCGATGATGATTTGTAGATGTTAATCATTGGAGCACCTCCAGGATGATCTCGGGCGAACCCGGTTGAACGATTTGATTTTACACCTGTTAATCTTTTATATGAAGCGTGTATTTCTTCAGTTTGTAGACTGCGAAACAGGTATAATAGGAGCACCGGGGATGACAGGCTTCGACGGGAGAGGCTGGTCCCGGACTGCGAGCCGAGAGGTACCGACCTCGTAAAATCAGTACAAAAAATCAAGTGCCAATCGCACTCAGTATGCTGCTCTCCCCCTCGCTGCCTAAGCAAGGGTGATCAGCTAATGACCTCCGCGTGAGGTCACGTCCGCCTACTCCGCTGTCTGACCGGTAGTAGATGCGGGCGCCACAAGGTCAGATTGCCGCCTCCCACGCCGCGGGGGTTGCGAAAGAAGGCTTTCGGGCCTGAGCGGATAGCAGCTTTCCTGTTCTGCAGGCCATCGGGTCAGCTGTGAGATCAAAGACTTGCTACGCTCGTAGACGTTCGCGGGTCTAATCTTTCGGACGCGGGTTCGATTCCCGCCATCTCCACCTGACACCCGCCCTATTTTTGGGGCGGGTCTTTGGTTTACTCCTCCTCCATTATGTTGTTTAAAATGGGGGAGACTGGGAGGAGGTCGATTTTCTTAACTTTTTTTCTTTCCTTCACGTATTAATCTTTATTGCTGGTGAACACCTTTTTCGCTTACACCTGCACGATCAACCCCTTCAAATACGCCCCCTCCGGGAAAGCCAACCCCACCGGATGATCCGGCCCCTGGGTCAGGGTCTGCACAATGCGCGCATCAATTCCCGCATCCAGCGCGGCGCCTGCCACAATTTTCTGGAACAATTCAGCCGAAATTCCACCCGAGCACGAGAAAGTGGCCAGAATCCCGCCCGGACGCAGCAGCTTCAGCCCCAGCAGGTTGATATCCTTATAGCCGCGCGCGGCGCGTTCAGCCTGGGCAGCGGTGGGGGCAAACTTGGGCGGATCCAAAATGACCATATCAAAAGAGCGTCCCTGGTCGCGCAGCGTGCGCAGCTCTTTGAAGACATCCCCCTCCACCCATTCTGCTAAGTCGGCTGGTAAGCTGTTCAAAGCCAGGTGTGCTTGCCCCATTTCCAGCGCCTCAGCCGAGGAATCCACCGACACCACCTGCTTTGCACCGTGCGCCAGCGCATAAATGCTGAAACCCCCGGTGTAACAGAAACAATTCAACACTTCACGCCCGGCAGCCAGCTCGCTCACCCGCTGACGGTTGCGGCGTTGATCCAGATAAAAGCCTGTTTTCTGTCCGTTGAGCACGTCCACCTGAAAACGCAGCCCGTTCTCACGAATTTCGACCATCCCCGGTACCTGCCCGCTCAAAACGCCGCTGCGTGGCGCCAGGCCTTCCAATTGGCGCACATCCACGTCCGACCTTTCGACAACAGTCTGCACCCCGGTCAGCTTCACCAGCGCATCAATTATGACTTCCCGCCAGAACTCCGCGCCGGTGGTTAGAATCTGAACCACCAGCGTGTCTGCGTAGCGGTCGACCACCAGCCCGGGCAGCCCGTCCGACTCGGCGTGCACCAGACGCAGGGAGTCGGTCTCACCCACGGGAACCAGAGCCAGCCTCCGCGTGATTGCCTGCTGAATGCGGCCTTCAAAAAAGCCGCCATCCACGATTTCGTCTGGATTCAGGTTCCACATACGCGCGCGGATTGAGGATGTTGGGCTGTAGGCTGCCCAACCCAGGGCCAGCCCGGATGCATCGCGCACCAGGACCGACTCGCCGCTCGCCGGATTGCCCTCCACCCGGTCAACCGCACCGGAAAAGACCCACGGATGGCGCGCCAGCACCGAACGGTCGCGGCCCGGCTTGAGAATTAATGTTTTCTTGGTATTTTTCATGAGTAAATGAGTGACTATACGCAGTTTATGAAGCTGCCAGGCTGCGCAGACGGGTCTCATCGATCACCGCAACGCCCAGACTGCGCGCTTTATCCAGCTTTGACCCCGCCGACTCGCCGGCCACCAGATAATCCGTCTTTTTGGTGACGCTGTCTGTCACTTTCCCGCCGTACTGCTGGATAAATTCCTTGACCGTTTCCCGCGAGAAACCTTCCAGCGTGCCGGTGACCACAAAGGTCAAGCCAGCCAGCGGCTGCGGACCGGATGGCGCGGCTTGCAGTGCTGCTCTTGGCCAGACACCAGCTGCCCGCAGCTTGGCCAGCACTTGCTGGTTGGCCGGGCGGGTAAACCAATCCACAATCGCCTGAGCGATATTCGGCCCGACCCCTTCGATGCGCTGCAGTTCGTCCATGGTCGCCCGGCTGAGCGCCTCCAGGTCCGGATAAACCCGGGTCAGGTCCGCCGCCATGACCTCGCCCACCTCGCGGATGCCAAGCGCATTGATCAGGCGTGACAGTGGCTGCTGGCGGGACGTCTCGATGGATGTCAGCAGGTTATCGGCCTTTTTCCCGGCAAAACCTTCCAGATCAAGCAAATTCGCCCTTGTCAAGGTGTACAGGTCAGCCACATCCTGCACCAACCCGGCATCCACCAGTTGCTCGACGATCTTGGTTCCCAGTCCAACGATATCCATCGAGCCGCGTCCGACAAAATGCTCGATATTTCGCATTAACTGAGCCGGGCAGGCAGCATTGACACAGTACCAGGCCACCTCGCCAGCCAAATGTTCCACCGGTTGACCGCAAGCCGGGCAAACCGTGGGCGGTGTAAAAGGCGTTTCACTTCCGTCCCTTTGCTCGACCACTGGCCCAATCACGTACGGGATCACATCCCCGGCGCGCTTGAGCAGCACCCGGTCGCCAATCCGGATATCCTTCTCCAAAATATAATCAAAATTGTGCAGTGTTGCCTGTTTGACCACGACCCCGCCGACCTCAACCGCCTCAAGGTTGGCCACTGGCGTCAACACGCCGGTGCGCCCGACGTTAATGCCAATGCCTTGCAGCCGGGTGGTCACTTCGCGCGCCGGGAACTTGAACGCCAGCGCGCCGCGCGGATCCTTGCCAACTACCCCCAGGTCGGCTGCCAGGCGCAGGTTGTTCAATTTAATCACCGCGCCGTCCGCCTCATAGGCCAGCGTATCACGCTGCGTAATCCAATTCTGACAGGCTTCGATTGCTTCCTCAATGTCTTTGACCAATACCGCGTGGTCCGTCACTGGCAGTCCGAGCCCTCTCAGCAATTCAAGGGTCTCCCACTGGGTATCCGGAACCGGTCCATCCGCGCTCAGGATTTGATAGGTCAGCAGCCGCAGCGGGCGCGAGGCGGTCAGCGCCGGGTCCAACTGGCGCAGCGATCCTGCAGCCGTGTTGCGCGGGTTAAGGTAAGTTTTTTCGCCAGCCTCCAGCAGCCGCTGGTTAAGTGCGTCAAAATCGCGAACGTTCATAAAAGCCTCGCCACGCACCACTAGTCGCGCCGGCGGATTGGGTCCACCTGCCTGCACCGGGATCGTCAATGGCACGCCGCGTAGGGTGCGTAAATTGGTGGTGATGTCCTCGCCAACCACGCCGTCGCCGCGGGTAGCACCTAACACGAAGCGGCCGTCCTGGTAGTGCAGCACCACAGTCAGCCCATCAATTTTTGGTTCGACCACGAACCCGCTCTGGCTCACCCGTTCGTCCAGCCGCAGGATGCGCTCGTACCATGCGCGCACGTCCTGAGCGCCAAAACCGTTCGCCAGGCTGAGCACCGCCCCTGGATGGCGCACCTTGACAAACTTATCCAGCACCCCGCTGCCAGACCGCTGACTGGGTGAATCCGGTGAAATCCAATCCGGGTGTGCCGCTTCCAGCTCAAGCAGGCGCTTGAGCATTTTGTCATACTCATAATCGCTGATCACAGGCGTATCCAACACATGATAGCGGTAAGAATGGTAATTTAGGGTACGGACGAGTTCTTCCAGCTCCTGGCGTTCATTTTCACTGCTCATGAAAAGGTCCTCCACCGGAAATTATAGCAGGTGACGTCTAAAGTCCGCAGGTTGCAACTCCCTGCAATGCTCTCCGTATATCTGAATACAGGAAATTCGTGGGC
>CALMGN010000098.1 GCA_937863605.1 uncultured Anaerolineaceae bacterium | reverse complement strand
GGAGGTACGGAGAAAACAGAGAAAACCATTTCATTGGGATAGATATTCGCGCCGGGCCATAAACTGATCGCACACTGTCAGAGGACTGGTGCGATCAGAGTTGTGAGGGTTGAAGATGTGCAGGCAAGTTGACAGGCATGTCATTCCACGGGCGCGCACTGTGCGCCCCTAAGACCTCAATCTCCAGCAGGCACGCGGAAACAGGCGTCCTGTGTCTTGCCAACCGTCACATAGTACGTCCCGTCGCGTAGCACCACCGGGTAATTCGTCCAATCCCGGCCGGCTAATGCCTGCCTGGCCGACGCCCGGCTGACCGTGAAAGCCTTCCACGACGGCTGCGGCTCGGTCAACACCACCTCCGCCTGGCAGGCCAATTCCGCGCCTAACCCGTCGCGAATGACCGGATCCAGCCCGGTCTGCTGGAAATATTTCATCATCACCGGCACCGCATCGGTTGAAAGCTCGCCCAGGTACGCCCGGTCAAACTCCTCACTGCGCAGCCCGCGCTCGATATTCTGGCGGGCGATGAACCCGTCCACGTTGAGCGCCCCCACCGTCAAACCAAAACCGGCCATGGCGATCAACAAAGCCAGCCCAAAGCGCCTGCTGCGCTGGCTGACTTCCAGGCCGATGGCTGCCAGCAGCAGCAGCGCCAGCCACGGGATGAAAATCAACGTGTAGGTGCGCAAGCGGGTAAAGCCGTAGGCTTGCTCATAGAGCAGCAGCCGTTGCAGCGCGGACCCCAGAATCACCAGCACCAACGCCAGCAAGGCAGCCGTCAACACTGTAAACGCCGTGCGCTGACCCGGGCTGTCGCGGCGCGCTACGCTGCCCAGGGTCAGAGTCAGCAGCAGGCTCAGCACCGCCACCGCTACCAGCTCGCTAAAACCGCGCCGGGCGTATTCCGAATAGGTATAACCGGCAGCCGTGATGTTGGCCTGCCCGCCGAAAAGGTATTGGAACTGAAGCACCACAAAAAAGGCGAATAACAGCACCACCGCGCTCAACACAATAACCGTCTCGGTCCAGCCAAGGAAAGGTTTGACCACTGGCTGGCTGGTATCCGGACGGGCGGTTGGTTTTTGCGGCAGCAAGGCATGCAGATAGACCCCGGCGAACAGGAAGGTCAGAACCAGGATATAGATCAGCCGGAAAACGTATTGAGGCAGCTTTTCTAAATCAAAAAAGGTCAGCAATGATTTCAATCGGTCAGCAAAGACCAGGTCAGCTGAGGAGAGCAGCGCTGCCAGCACTGCTACCACTGGGATGGCAATCAACAAGCCGCGCACCACCGGTGCAGCGCCCGTCCAAAAACGCCGTTTGCCTGCAGCTGCCTTGTCTCCGTCTTCAACCCGAGCAGGAGGTGCTTTGAACAAATCGAACGGCCTGGAAATGGCGGCAATCACCACCCCCAACAGCTCGCTAAGCGTATCCCAGGTGCGGTTGAAGAACCAATTTCCCGTGCGGAAGGTAGCCGCCAGCAGCATCAATCCGCCGACCGCAAATAGCACTCCCACCGACGCGCTGAACGGTTCAGCCCGCAGAAACGGAATCGCGCCAAGCAGAACCAGCAATCCAACCAGCACCCATGTAAGCGGCGAGGGACGCACGTCCTCGCTGCGTGCCAGTAACAAGCCAGCTGCCAGCGCCAGTAAAATCCAAATTAAAAATGAGACGCCCGGGGTCTGCGAGAAAAACATAAAATCGACAGCCCAGGCGGCGACCAATGCGGCCAACCAGAAGCGGTTTGCATGACGAGCCATATGGAATAGGTCCCTTCCAGGTGAAGATGACGCGGGACCAGCAGTTGTGGGAGTGTGAGTTGACTTACAGGGTGATCAAGAAAGAAAGCAGCATCGCCAGGATGATAAAGATGGAAATGACGATGAAGATCACCTGCTGAGTGCGCACTTTGCGCTGGTCACTGCTAGCACGCACGGGTTTTTTCTTTTTTGCTTTTGCGGGCATTCCGTCCCTCCAATAATCGCTTGGATTTTACTCCCAATCCAATCGGGGCGCAATGCAGACAAGGCAGGCTTGTAATTAAACGGTGCGTGCATTTGCCCAGCATAGGCCGGTCAGGCTGTCAAAAGCTACAACCTGCCTGTCAAAATCTATCAATTTCCAGGCAAGACCGACTCGACTCACCAATAACAAAGGGACTTCTATTTTGTCGAAAAATCTGTATAATTAAACAATTAAGATAATATTTGTCAATTTATGATTGCTCAAGAGGGTTCATTGCCTGCCTCACATTACAGCGCGGGGGATCATCATCGATCGACAGGCATGTGTCGGGTACGCCCAGTCTGGTACAAATGATTTGGATTTATCGAATGGAGGTCGAATGGACGGTTCGTTGAGATTGATGTGTATTCTGGCGCATCCCGATGATGAAACATTAGGGACAGGCGGGATTTTGGCCAAGTACGCCGCCGAGGGAGTGGTCACCTCCTTAATATGCGCCACGCGCGGTGAACGCGGCTGGCCTGGTCCGGAAAACACCAATCCGGGGTTGCAGACACTGGGAGAGATCCGCGAGCGTGAACTGAGTCGAGCAGCGCGTGTGTTGGGTATCCGCCAGGTGCATCTGCTTGACTACATCGACGGCGACCTCGACCAGGCTGACCCAGGGGTGGTTGTGCCGCAAATTGCCGCGCTCATCCGGCGGGTCCGCCCCCAGGTGGTGGTCACCTTCGATCCAAAAGGCTCCTACGGCCACCCGGATCACATCGCCATCTGCCAGTACACCCACGCAGCGCTGATGCTGTCAGCCGATTCGTGTGCCCCACTGGATGGCGACCCGCACCAGGTACTCAAGTTGTACTACATGGTCGAGACCTCCGAAGATTATGACCTTTACCTCTCGCTGTTCGGCGATATCAGTATGGTGGTGGACGGAATCGAACGCTGCCCGATGGCCTGGGAAAGCTGGGCGGTCACCACCCGCGTCGATACCAGCGCCTTCCGCGATGTAATCTGGCATGCGGTCTCCTGCCACCAGACCCAGATTCCAACCGACCCAGGCCTCCGCAGTGCGCTGGCTACCAGCCGGCTTTGGAGTACACAATCGTTTTTCCGTGCCATGAGTTTGGTCAATAACGGGCGCACGCTGGAAGATGATCTGTTCGCCGGCATCCGCAATCCAGTGCCGCGCCACACGCAAACCATTTTGCACCCGCCGTGCCAACCAGTGCTGCAGCGCTAATTTCTTGTCAGCCTGAACAAAGTGAAGGATCTCGCCCGATGTTCATTTGCTCTGGCCCGCAATTAACATTATCGGCCTGAACACCACCCCTTAATCACAACGTGCCTTGCGGGCAACACGACATCCCGCCAAGGGATGCGTTTATCCCGGCTTCGAGTTAAATTAACTGAATACCCAGACGGTTGAGGGGCAGCGTGGAAACATTGCAGTTAATAACGCTCGCGCATCCATTTTTGCCGAGCAATCCGTATAAGAACAGCCCGGATAAAACCGGGCTGTTCAATTTTTTATATGGTTTTACGAGCTACATATCCGGCTGAACTGGCTAATCACTCGTTTCAGACGGCTTGGACACAGGCTCCTTACTCTCTGAACTGGTTTCAACGTCAGATTTACTCTCGCTGTGAGAGCCGGATAGCCGCGGCGCCCCGGACGGCGACCTATGGTCGGTGGCATAGAAGCCAGAGCCTTTGAAAACGATCCCGACGGGCGTGTAAACTTTCCGGAGCGTTTTCTTGCCGCACTCCGGGCAAATCACCAGGGGTGATTCACTAAATTTTTGGGTTCGCTCAAACTGCACACCGCAATTTTCGCACCGATAGGTATAAACCGGCATTTCTACTTTCCTCTAGCATCAAATATTGAATAACTAATATTTGATTTTACACCTTTTAAAAAGATTCGCAAGGGAGACTATTTTAATGAGAATACTCAATT
>CALMGN010000097.1 GCA_937863605.1 uncultured Anaerolineaceae bacterium | reverse complement strand
CAGGCCAATTCAGGCGGCAGTCTTGGCGCTCTCGATTCATTAGTCCTCACCCCTGGGGTCTATGACCTGGGAGCCGGATCGTTAGGCGGCGGCGTTCTTACCCTGGACGGTGAAGGTGTTTATATCTTCAGAACGACCAGTGACCTGACAACCGCCGGCTCGGTTAGCTTGATCAATGGGGCTACGGCTTGTAACGTATTCTGGCATGTCGCCACCCAGGCGAACCTCGTTAGCGGTTCATTCGTTGGAACGATCATTGCGGGCACGGGCATTGTTTTTGGAACAGGCGTTAGTTTGGACGGTCGAGCTTTGGCAATCGGCGGACCGGTGACGATGGACACCAACACCATTACCGGACCGAGCTGCGTTAGTCAGGCCCCAGCTACCCCAACAGAGACACCTGCTGGAACACCTGCTGCTACATCGGAAACTACCGAAGCGACTGCCACGCTTATGCCGGTTGTCGCCGGGTTACCGAGCACGGGTGGTGGACCTATTCGCAGTGAAGTTTTCCCCTGGAGTTTGGTTTTACTCAGTGGCTTTAGCGCTATTGCCTTGTTCTTCGGTATTCGAACAATGCGCCGGACGAACCAATCGAAGCAATAAAGCTGCTGGCGCGAACCATGAGGTATCACACTCACCGCAGCTCGCTCGGTTGGCTTGCGGCCCTTCTGGTCATCGCAATATTACTTGCGGGATGTAGAAATAAGGAGACAGGGAAGGCGCTGGCTTGGCCTCCCCCGTCTTCCTGGCCAATGCCATTCGTCCAGCCGATCGTTAAGCCAACCGCCATGCTAACGGTTCAACCTGCAATTCATCCAACAGCCCAACCGGCCGTTCAACCGACACCACCGCCCTCTATCCTTGGGTCTTCCTTTGATTCAGGCCTTGACCTGAGGTCTGGACCTGTGGAAGTGCCGCTCGAACTTCAGATTCCTGTACTCAATGTAAACGCCCCCGTGGTTGGAGTCGGACTCACAGCTGAAAATGTGATGGATGCGCCAAAAGGTCCAATTGGCGATCCGATCTGGCGCACTGCATTTTGGTATCGTGGCAGCGGCATACCGGGTGAGTCAGGTACGGCTGTGATTGCCGGACATGTCACTGATGTCCTTAGCAATCCTGAGATCTTTGCTAATTTAGAGGATCTTAATCCCGGTGATGTAATCATCGTCCACGTCAAAAATCCTTCGCAAGATATTCGTTTCATCGTCGACCAAATTAAAGTCTACTCCATCCAGGACTCTTCTAAACCTGCGGTGCTTACAAAGATCTTTGGCATCGGGCCAATTGAAGGAACAGGTCCACAGCCTGCGCCCGATGGCCTCTCTCACTTGACCCTCATCACCTGCTCTGGAAGATTCGCGAACGGCCAGTTCAATCAGCGTACGGTCGTTTTCGCGACACGCAGCCAGGAAGAGCACCTGGATAACCAATAATAATCCCGCCACGTAAAGTGGATTCCGGCATTAATAGCTAAATCCTACATCTCAAAATCGATGCGTACCTGGCGCGGAACGCCTGTTGCGGACCCTAATTTAATAGAAATTATATAGGTTGTATTAGGGACGTAGATAGCTCCTTTCAAATAGGATGTTATTGTGGCATTAAAGCATCTAATGAAAGGAAAACTAATGGAACACAATCGTAACGACGGCCACAACACGAATTTACAGGTTGAGATCCAGCCGAATATCGGGCTGGATAGCGATGTCCGTCATTCGGTTGTGGATATTCTCAACAACACACTGGCTAATGAGGCAGTGCTATCCCAAAAAACCCGCAGTGCTCATTGGAACGTAAGTGGAGCAGGCTTCTTAGAGCTGCATATCCTATTTGATTCCCAATATAAACAGCTGAACGAAATCTCAGACGAAATTGCCGAGCGAGCGCGGATGCTAGGTGGTATTGCCATTGGCAGCCTCCAGGAATTTATCAATTTAGCCCGTATAGAGGAACAACCAGGCAGTGTCCCAAAAATCATGAACCTTTTAGCGGATCATGAAGCCGCTATCCGCTTGTTACGCGAGGATGCCAGAAAATGCAGCGAGGAGCACGAGGACGAAGGCACATTCGAATTGCTCGTAAGTGTTATGAGTCTGCATGAAAAAATGGCCTGGATGCTGCGTTCCTACCTCGAGATCGAGCCAAATCACGACGGAAAATTAGTTCCAATGCCTCAATTACCGGTGGACCTTCCGAGTTACACCTCATAGACAACAGTTCATGCAGAGGTATTTATGAATGAAATGGAGATAACCCAAATTGTGGAACAGTTCAGCCGAAAGATTGAACCGGTAGAAGGGAAAGTTAAGGTTATGCGAGTGCCGGATTATAAAACGGTATATGTTGAGCATTTTGGCGAGGTTGGACGCTCGATACTCCTGAGCGAGTACAAGGTGGATGGAAAAATTTACTGGGCAGGATACAGTTCGCGCAGTGATACTGTCTTCGTGAGTCAGGCAAGCTGAGATTAATACGGAAGATCCGATTTCTGCCCTAAGATTTCTGTCCCTGAGCACCAATCGAATGATGAGCCAGAATAGATCGACGGCGAAAGCCAGAAAAGAGATGTACAGATGAACGATCGAAAATTAGAAAAAAAAATTCGGCAGGATGCAGTCAATGTAGTTAACGATGTAAGCACCCTGGCAGGAGATAGCGCAGCCCGGTTTGGCAGATTTGAAGACGACGTTAGCCAGGCCACTGGCAAAGCGAAGGCAGATCTGACCACATGGGTGGAAGAAAACGTCTCCCAAATGAGCAAAGGATTAGAAAAACTAACGGGTGACGCTCGGGATAACCTGGTTAACGCTACAGCGACAGCGAAGAAGGATGTTGGACATGGATTGAGCCAATACAATGCGAAAGTTCAAGAACTTGCCGATAAAGCTCCCGGCGGCGTCGGTGAGAAGGCTGCCAAATATCCCTGGGTGGCGATATCGATCACCGTGGTTCTTGGTTTCTTGCTGGGGATGTTGATCAGACCTGCCCGGCAGCCACAAAATTAGGTCCAAATTTGCAAGGTACTCATTTCCAGGAGGTAAACGATGAACAATGATGTTTTTGAAGGCAAGTGGAAGCAAATGCGCGGCCAGGCAAAGGAATGGTGGGGCAAACTCACCGATGACGACCTGGACAAAGTAAACGGTAAGCTTGAGCAATTAATCGGTCTGCTTCAGGAGAAGTACGGATACACTCGGCAGCAGGCTGAAGAAGAATACGAAAAGAGGATGGAATGACCGAATTTAAAGAAGTAACAACCACAGCACATGAACCAGGAAGTGAAGGGCGGGTCACGACTTTTAAAGTCACACAACTGATCTGGTTGTTTCTGGGTATTGTCGAAGGTTTGCTTGCATTGCGATTTATATTCAAGTTGGTCGGAGTCAATGCAGCCAATGCATTCGCATCGCTCGTCTACGGCGTGACCGACTTTTTCCTGGCTCCCTTCGCCAGTTTAGCGGGTGCCCCGTCAGCTGGCGGCATGGTGCTTGAAGTATCCACCCTGATTGCCATGATCGTGTATGGGCTGATCGGTTGGGTGCTTGAGCGGATCGTATATGTGCTTTTCTACCGTCCGCGCGGACCCGTGAGCACCCGGCAGACGGTTGTTGCCGAGCGTACCCCGCTGCAGGGTGTTAGCCAGACGCGAACAACTACGACTCAGACTCCCTCAGCCGAAAGTCAAACGACCACCACCGAACACACGGATACCGTTTAGACTGATCCCTTTTAATCGTGGATTCAGCACACCACCGGTTTTGCCAACTAACCTTGGGTAAACCGGTGGTGTAAAACACTCTGATAGGATGGCCCCCATCACGCCGTGATCGGGGGAAGGAGGAAGAAAGTGAATCTTTTAAATTTCATTGTATGGCTCTCTGCTGGTGCTGTTGTCGGCTGGTTTGCCAGCCGGATGGT
>CALMGN010000096.1 GCA_937863605.1 uncultured Anaerolineaceae bacterium | reverse complement strand
CTTATGCAGGCATCCATTATGGGTTGACCGGCATGGCGGTCGCCTGGCTGGCAACCCAATCCATTGCGGCCGTTTGGGCCGGAATTCGTACGGCTGCGCTCATGCACCGCTCGGACCTAACCTCTGCCAGGATGGTAAATCCGCCCGATTCATCCTCCCAGAGCAGGAGTTGAGCGCGAGGATGGCTGCCGTGGTGATAAGTCTGAATGCGCGCAAAGGTATAGGCATGGGTCGGGGTGGCCCCGGTTATTTCAAGGTGCCTGGCCGTCCAACTTCCAGTGTTGATGTACCAGCTAGGGGGGTCCTCAATTATCAGTCTGGCCGATCGGGTGTGATGATCATGCCCAAAGACATAGAAACAAGTCTGTTCACCCGATTTCTGCAGCAGTCGATGGATGCGGGTGGCCGCCGCGAACAAACAGCGCCGGAGTATCTTTCGGCTTGGATTTTGGAAGAAATCAAACGACCAACCATCAAGTTTTCGAACCGTCGCCCACGATATCGGATTTGGGTTTTTGATCCACACTCAACCCATCAAAATTGCATTGTATGACGAAATCATTGCTGCGTTTCCTTACTGTCATTTCATGCGTGCTTGGAATTGGATTTTCCAGCATTCAGCCTGTTATTGCCCAGACCGATGTAGGGTATAAAGACTTTACCTATACCTCAAACATTGCCTCAACTGGTGAAAAGCCGCAAAGTAAATTATGGTACAACGATGGGCTGTGGTGGGGTGTGCTTTACAACTTTTCCGCCACCCGTTTTGAAATATACCGCTTCGACTGGATCACCCAGGGCTGGAGCACGACTGGAACCCGGGTCGATTTGCGGCAGTGGTCATCCGCTGACGTCTTGTGGACCGGAACAAAACTGTATATCGCAGCCAGTATGACCCCTGGCGCCACCGGGGATCAGAAAATTTACTTTACTCGCTATAGCTACGCCCCGGCGACCAAAACATATTCATTAGATCCCTCCTTCCCCATCTTTTTATGGCCTAATGCCACTGAAACAGTCGTAATCGACCAGGACGAGGTTGGTATGATTTGGGCAACCTTCACAGACATTAATTCTAGCGGTGGACGAAATGTGTACGTCACTCATAGCACCACGAACGATGCCACCTGGAAAATCCCATATGTTATCCCTACCAACGGCGCGAGCAATCTCACCTCGGACGATATCTCTACCATCGTTGCGTTCAACGGAAAAATTGGCGTAATGTGGAGCAACCAGACGGAGAGTACCATCTTTTTCGCTACCCATGAGAATGGGCAGGTAGATGATGCATGGGTGCTCAGTCCGGCGCTGCAAGGTCCCAAGTACGCAGATGACCACTTGAATATCAAAAGTTTGCAGGCTGATTCAGCTGGTCAGGTTTTCGCAGCCGTCAAGACCTCGCTTTCTGATATCAAGCCTCCTAATCCAAATGATCCTGAAATTCTGCTGCTGACCCTGGATAGTAACGGTTCATGGAGGAACCCACGCATCGTAGCTAGGGTCGGAGATAATCATACCCGTCCAATCGTTTTGATTGATAACCAAAACCGTCAAGTGTATGTTTTTATGACCTATCTGTATCCAACACAGATGACCGGCGCCATTTACTATAAACAAGCCAGTTTGGATAATCCCAGCATGCAGTTCCCGGATGGTCTCGGAATTCCCTTTATCAAATTTTCTGCCTACACGCATATCAATAATGCTTCATCCACCAAACAAGCGTTAAACGGAACTACCGATTTATTGGTCATCGCAAGTGACGATGTTTCCAGATTCTATTTTCACAACGTCATCGACCTGCCGAATCCTGTGCTTCCAGCTTCGATAAAAGTTTATTTACCATTAATCTTGAGGTAACCGAATGAAAATCAGCAAATTGGGTATGAATGGTACATCGACCCACATCTTCCGCCGCATGGCGGTGGTGGGCATAATTGGTCTGGTCTTTTTGTCCATGATTTGGACAAATTTATCCACGGCTACAGCTGCCGGCGACGTTGGCTATAAGGATTTTTATTACTCCAGCGCCTCAGCCCCCACCGGGCAGAAACCGCAATCCAAATTATGGTACAACGACGGGTTGTGGT
>CALMGN010000095.1 GCA_937863605.1 uncultured Anaerolineaceae bacterium | reverse complement strand
TGTGGGGCGGGAGGGGGTCGAACCCTCACGATGTCTCCATCGACGGATTTTAAGTCCGTTGCGTCTGCCGATTCCGCCACCGCCCCAGGATGGTATAATTGTAATCCATGCCGCATAGGCGTCAAGGCTGGTCTGCCAGTTTTCAAATTCAAAAAGATTCCATTGTCATCGGCGGGATTCGTGTTATAATCTCCCCTCGCGCTGGTTTCCAAATCAGTGCACGGTTCTTATCGTAAAAATTTTGGAAGGATAGTTGCGATGGAAGATTTGCTCAAATCAATCGAGGCGCCGGCCAACCCCAATATTCCGGATTTACGCCCTGGCGATAGCGTCTCGGTTCACGTGAAAATTAAAGAAGGCGCCCGCGAGCGTATTCAGGAATTCAAAGGCACCATCCTTTTCCTGCATAATGACGGGGTCAATTCAACCTTCACCGTACGCCGCCTGGCCACCAATGGGATCGGTGTTGAACGCACCTTCCTGACCCGCTCCCCGCGCATCGACAAGGTCGTGGTGGAACGCCGCAACCAGGTTCGCCGCGCCCGCCTGTTCTTCCTGCGCGGCCGCACCGGCAAGCGTGCCCGCCTGAAGCAAAAGTTCAACTAACCCACGTTTTTATTTGCCCATTGAAAAGGGCGCAGCCTGAAGCTCAGGTTGCGTCCTTTTTTCGGTATAATCGCAACCATAGAGGTCACATGCCAACACCCATCATCGGAATCACCGCCGGACGTTTCCTGTCCCCCACCCAGGTTTATGAACATACTCTGTCAGATAAATACGTGCAAGCCGTGCTGCGGGCTGGCGGCACGCCGGTCATCCTGCCTTCGGGGCTTGAGAACGGTCAGATTGCCGAATTGCTGGAGAGGCTGGATGGCGTGCTCTTGACCGGCGGCGGGGATATCGACCCTCAGCTTTTCAACGGCCGCCCGCACCCGCGGGTTTACGGGATCGATGAACCGCGCGACAACTTCGAGCTCGAGTTGGTGCGGCAAGCCGCCGAGGCCAATTTCCCCTTCCTTGGGATTTGCCGCGGCGTTCAGGTGATGAATGTGGCGCTCGGTGGCAGTTTATTCACCGATATCGAAACTCAGATGCCTGGCTCCGAGCGGCACGACTGGTATCCCGACATTCCGCGCGACCGTATTTCACATTTCGTGACGATCCAAAACGGCAGCCGGCTCGCCCAACTGGTCGATGACAGCCAGCTGGGCGTGAACAGCCTGCACCACCAGGGGCTTGACCGGGTTCCCGACCAAGTAAAGGTAACCGCCCGTTCAGCAGACGGCCTGGTGGAGGCGGTGGAACTGAGCGGCCATCCCTTCGGCATTGGCGTACAGTGGCACCCAGAGTGGCTGGTCGAGTCACCGGGCAACCAGGCCATCTTTCGCGGGTTGGTAGAGGCGGCCAGGAAAAAACCGTGAGCGAGACTGGCGTTCAGGTCGGCGTGTTTGATTCGGGGGTCGGCGGCCTGTCGGTGCTGCGGGCTATCCGGTCGCTGCTGCCAGCGCAAGATCTGCTGTATTTTGGCGACCAGGCGCATGTGCCTTACGGCCCGCGGTCATTGGAAGAGGTGCGCACCTTCTCGGAAGAAATCACCCGCTTCCTGCTGCGCCGCGGGGCGAAACTGGTGGTGGTAGCCTGCAACACCGCCTCAGCTGCAGCGCTGCAGCACCTGCGCTTGACCTTTCCGGAAATCCCGTTTGTTGGCATGGAACCGGCAGTCAAACCGGCCGCTGAAACCAGCCGCACCCACCGGGTGGGCGTGCTGGCCACGCCCGCGACTTTCCAGGGCGCGCTCTATGCTTCGGTGGTCGAGCGTTTTGCCAGCGGCACCACTATTTTTCAGGATACCCTGCCGGGCCTGGTACATGAGATCGAGGCTGGCCGGCTGGCAGGCGCCGAGACCCGCCGGATTTTAGAAACAGCGCTGCGGCCCATGCTGGCAGAACAGATCGATACGGTTGTACTCGGCTGCACCCACTATCCTTTCGTCATCCCGCTGATTCAAGAGATCGTCGGGCCGTCGGTGCAGGTGATCGACCCGGCGCCGGCGATCGCCCGCCAGACCCGCCGCCTGCTGCAACCGCCTGGTTACCTTGCGCAGGATCAAGCCAGCGGCTCACTGCACTTTTTCACAAGCGGCGCTGCCCGGCCGTTTATAAAAATCCTGCCGCGCCTGTTGGGGGAAAGCGGTCCAGTCGAAGCGGTGCGCTGGGACGGCCTCAACCTGCCAGACTGAGCCGCCTGACTGCTGCCCTTAATAAATTCCGCCGAAAAAGCGGGCGATTTGATATACTTGCCTCATAGGAGTAACCACCTTATGGCTCGCATTGAAATCGAACTCGACCCGGTAACGCGCATTACTACGGATGCGATTGGCCAACCCGGTCAGCGCGTTTTTTACCTGCAAGGCCAGGATGACCATCAAACTGTCTCGCTGCTGATCGAGAAAGGTCAGATCCAAACGCTTTCGGTGGGGGTTGAACAGTTTTTCAGTGAATTGGATCAACGCCTCCCGGATTTGACGCCCGCCTCAGCCGAATTCGTCGAGGATTCGATGCGGATTGAGCCCCCGGTTGATCCGCTCTTCCGGATTGGCGAACTGGCACTGGCATATGATGCTGACCGCGACCTGGCCTGCCTGGTCGCCAATGAAATCCTCTCGGAAGAGGTTGGCGTAGATGAGGCTGGTGTTGTGCGCTTCTGGTGCAGCCGAGCACAGCTGCTGGCGCTGTGCGCCTGGGGGACCGAGCTGGCTTCACGAGGACGCCCGCTATGTCCGCAGTGCGGCGAACCCATGGATCCGTCCGGACATTTTTGTCCCAAGAAAAACGGCCACAAACACTAAAAAGATTTTGTGGCGACCGGCTTCCCCATGTCATACTCCGGTGACCTGAAAAGCACGCTGGCAGCTCTGCAAAAAGGTGAAATTGACCTGACCGGGCTGTTTGAAGCTGGCTCTAACGATACGTTCCTGGTAACCCTGCGTCATCCGGGATTTGAAGCCCGGGCAGTTTACAAACCGGAACGCGGCGAGCAGCCATTATGGGACTTTCCGGAGGGGACGCTTTCCCGCCGCGAGGTGGCCGCTTTTCTGGTCAGCCAGGCGCTGGGTTGGGAGCTGGTGCCGCCCACCGTGTACCGCCGCAGCGGACCGCTGGGGCGCGGCTCATTGCAACTCTATATTGACCACGATCCCGAGTACCACTATTTTTCCTTTCGGCCAGAGCACCGCGCCCGGTTGCAGCCGGTGGTTGCCTTCGACGCCGTCATCAACAATGCCGACCGCAAGGGCGGGCATGTACTGGTGGATGCCGACGACCATATCTGGCTGATCGACCACGGGGTGTGCTTCCATGAAGATGACAAGCTGCGCACAGTCATCTGGGACTTTGCCGGGCAGCCGCTGCCGGCTGACCTCGCTTCTGACCTGCAGCGTCTGGCGCAACAGTTAACCCAACCGGATGCTAAATTGACCCGCATGTTAACCAAGCTATTAACCGTGCCTGAAGTTCAGGCACTTGCCAACCGCGCCCGCCGCCTGGTCGAGGCTGGCGTCTTCCCCTTCCCCCACCCTGACAGACGCCCGTACCCGTGGCCGCCGGTTTGACCTCGCGACCGTCTCCAAAGGCTTGCCCGCGCGGTTTAATCCGGCTATGATAGAGTTATCACAGTTACGGAGAGATTAACGATGAAACAGATCGCCCTGGTCATGGTCGGATTTGGCAACGTCGGACAGGCGTTTGCGCGCTTGCTGCTGCGCAAAGAGCAAGTCCTGGCTGAAAAACATGGTTTAAAAATCATCGTCACCGGCATCATCACCGGGCGCCACGGCGGCGCAATTAACTCTGGCGGGATCAACCTGACCCGCGCCCTGGAGACCATAGGCCTGGGTCAATCGCTGGATGTTCTCTCCGAGCAGCCCGTCCCAACCAACGTCACCGACTTTATTTTCTCCAGTTCGGCGGATGCCATGCTGGAAACCTCGCCGGTCAATCATCACACGGGTCAGCCGGCCATTGACCACATTAAAGCAGCGCTGAACAAAGGCATGCACGCCATTACGGCCAACAAGGGGCCGGTGGTCCACGCCCATGCTGAGCTGACCAAAATGGCGGCGATGCGCGGCAAGCGCTTCATGTTCGAATCGACTGTAATGGACGGCGCGCCGATCTTCTCGCTTTTCCGCGGACCGCTGCCGGCCACCGATTTGCAGGGTTTTACCGGAATATTGAATTCCTGCACCAACTTCATCCTCGGCCTGATGGAAAAGGGCATGTCGCTGGATGAAGCCATCATCGAAGGCCAGAAAATCGGCATCACCGAAACCGACCCCTCCGCAGACATCGACGGCTGGGATGCAGCCATCAAGGTGGCGGCATTGACCAGTGTGCTGATGGGAATCCCGCTCAAACCGCAGCAGGTTGATCGCACCGGCATTCGTGAGATTACCCCGGCGATGCTGCAGGAAGCGCAGCAAGCAGGCGAACGTTGGAAGCTGGTGTGCACCGCCCGCCGTGAAGGTCAGCGCCTGCTCGAAGCCAGCGTCAAACCGGCGCGGGTTTCGCCAGGCTCGCCGTTGTACTCCATCGAAGGCACCAGCTCGTACGTCGAGTTCAAACTGGACGTTCTGCCCGGTCTGGGAATTGTCGAGGGAAACCCGGGGCCGGATACCACCGCCTACGGCATGCTGGCCGATTTACTCAACGCGCTGCGCGGACAGTAAATGGGGTGTGTGTACCTGGCCTTGGGGAGCAACCTCGGCGACCGCATGCTGAACCTGACACATGCGTTGACCTTATTGCCGCC
>CALMGN010000094.1 GCA_937863605.1 uncultured Anaerolineaceae bacterium | reverse complement strand
ATCGGCTATACGCAACCGGATATCAGGGGTTTGTTTCGGGCGAATTTCTGCCACAACCGGATGTTGACACGGCTGCCCGCAAAGCTATTTTGAATTTAAAATCGTACGCATAAAAATTGTTACAATCAAATATCGGTTCGTCATTTGCTGCGGTTTACACCATTAAGAGTCCCATTCCGCTGGAGTCAGGAAATCATGCATGAGATTCGCGCAAAATCAGCGCCGTCCGTAGAGCTAAGCCAGGTCAAGTGCATCACCGGGTTCGAAATAATCCGGGCAGCTTACCCGGACTACCTCACGGACGAATCACGGCTGAGCGCCAAGCCTTTCGAATATCTTTTCTTCCCAAAAAACGAGGCTGAGCTGGCAGCCGTGCTGCGCAGCATGAATGAGCAAAAAATCCCGGTGACCATCGCCGGTGCGCGTACCGGGTTGGTCGGCGGCAGCGTGCCACCGGCTGGTGCGGTGATTTCGCTGGAAATGTTCGACCAGATTGAAGCGATTCGCTACGACCCGCACACAGATGAATGGCGGGTCAGCGCTCAGGCCGGGGTCAGCCTGCTCAGCCTGGACAATTTCCTCACCTCCCGTCAGGCTCCCGGGTTGAATGATGCCTCTGAACAGGTCAAAGCCGAGTTGGCCCGCTTCAAGGACGACGCTGACTCGTTTTTCTATCCACCCGACCCAACGGAAACCACTGCATCCCTGGGCGGGACGGTCGCCACCAATGCTTCTGGCGCCAGGACCTACCGCTACGGCCCAACCCGCGCCTGGATTCGCGGCATACGGGTTTTTCTGGCAAATGGCGAATATCTGGACATTCCGCGCGGCAAGGTTTTCGCCTCACCCGCCGGACAGTTCACCATCACCAGTGCAACCGGTGCAGCGTGCTCATTCCGGATCCCGGATTATTCTCTGCCCAAGACCAAAAACGCCTCCGGGCTGTATTCCACCCCGCAAATGGATCTGATCGACCTGTTCATCGGGTCGGAAGGCTTGCTGGGAGTGATCACCCGGGTGGAAGTGGCGCTGCTCAAACGGCAGAACAAAATCGCCATGATCCAGTTCCTGGATTCAGATGACCAGGCGGTACGGTTGACCCAGGCTTTGCGCTTGGAGCCCCGGCTGGTGTTAGATTATCTGGAATTTTATTCCGAAAACACGCTCCAGTTGCTGCGCGATTTGCAGAACAGTCCGGGCTTTCCCGCTGGAATCCCGCAAATCCCGTCTCTTGCCCGATCTGCGCTCTTTTTCGAGATGGACTACGACCCCGAAACCGACGAGCTCGTCCTCAGTGCGTTGGAGGAGAAGATATCCAGTTGCGGTGCGGACCTGGCGGACTCATGGGCTGCGACCGACGAGCCCGAGATGGAGGCTTTTACGCGGCTGCGCCATCTAGTGCCGGAAACCATCAACGGCATCATCGCCGAACGCCAACGGCAATACCCCGGGATTCATAAATTGGGCACTGACCTGGCCGTCCCGGATCAGCACCTGCCAGAAATGTGGGATTTATACAAAAGCGGTTGTGATGCGCAGCATTTCGAATGGGTTGCCTTCGGGCACATCGGCAACAACCATATTCACGTCAATATTTTGCCGCGCGACATGACCGAATTGCAGTCCGCGCTTGCCTTGTTCGAGGAGTTTGCGCGCCGAGCAGTTGAATTAGGCGGCGCTGTCTCAGCGGAGCACGGCATCGGAAAAATTAAGGCAAAATTCCTGCAATTGATGTATTCCCCCGAGCAGATCGATCAAATGCGGCAGGTGAAGCGGGCGTTGGATCCAAATGGAATCTTAAATCCGAATGTGATTTTCCAATAATTATTACCCCCCCGGAAGACTCGTTCTCCAGCCAGAATGCCGCACTCAAAGTATTTTGTAGGTTGGATTGAGGGCGTGCAAATATTGCTCAAGGGGCTATTACAATGGCAGCCCGAAATCCAACGTCCAAAGCGGGATGTCGGATTT
>CALMGN010000093.1 GCA_937863605.1 uncultured Anaerolineaceae bacterium | reverse complement strand
AAAATATTGGCAAGCCAACCGACATTCTCGTAAGCGAAACCCAACACCCGGTCACAACCCAAATCTACGAAGTACCCGCGAGTGCCCTGCGGGCAGCATGACAAAAAACCATTAACAACACGAATAACCCATATAGTTGGTCGGCCAGGGTCTCCCCCTGCCGGCGTCGGGCAAACCGCCCGTCGAAAAGCGCCACCAGAATTTTAGGAGAAACGCACTATGAAACTCTGGTCAAATTACGTCATGGCCGCTACTGTCGACGAAGCGGTTAAGGCGCTGGCAGAAGCTGGCGGTAAAGCAAAACCCGTGGCTGGCGGCACCGATTTGCTGCTCGAATTGCAGCAGGGCCGTCAAGAATCGGTACATACACTGGTGGACGTGTCCGCCATTCCTGACCTGCAGCGCCTGGAAGTGCGCGGCGGTCAATTATTCGTTGGAGCAGGCGTGCCGGTGGCGCGCATCGTCCAACACCCCTTTATGCGCCTGCACGCTCCCGGCGTCGTCGAAGCCTGCGGGCTGATCGGTGGCCCGCAGGTGCGCAACACCGCCACTTTGGGCGGCAATGTGGCTCACGCGCTGCCGGCAGCGGACGGCATGATCTCGCTGGCCGCCATGGACGCGGTCGCTGAGGTGGCCGGCGCCAACGGGCTGCGCCTGGTACCCCTGTTGGAACTGTTCCGCGGGCCGGGCAAATCCATTTTGACCGAAAACCACGAGATTCTGGTCGGGTTCTACCTGCCGCTGCGCACAGCCGGGCAGGGTTCCGCCTTCTCGCGCGTTATGCGGCCGCAGGGTGTGGCGCTGCCAATCCTCAACATGGCCATCTGGCTGCAGCGAACGGGCGAGAGCATTGAATGCGTCCGGATTGCGGTAGGCCCGGCGGGTCCGACTCCGCAGCGGGCGTTAGCGGTTGAAGAATTCCTGTACGGCAAGCCTTATACGCCTGAAATCGCTGCCCAGGCGGTGGAACTGATCCGCTCCACGATGAAATTCCGTACCAGCCCGCGCCGGGCGACGGCCGAGTACCGTACGCACCTGGTAGGCGTGCTGCTTTTAGAGGTATTAGAAAAAGCCTGGCAGCGCGCCAGCAAATTGGAGGCGATTTAATGGTTGCTCAAATGATCGAATTCGTAGTTAACGGTCAACCGGTGTCGCTCGAACCGGTTGAAGGTGAGATGCTGGCTGACTTGCTGCGTGACCGGCTGCGGCTGACCGGCGTCAAGGTCGGCTGCAACGAGGATGAATGCGGGGCCTGTACCGTGGTCATTGACGGCGAGCCGGTGCTTTCCTGCAACTACCCGGCGGTCAAAGCGCACGGGAAACGGGTCACCACCATCGAGGGATTGGCCGGCAAACCGAACAGTAATGGCGCCGCGGCCCACCTGCACCCGCTGCAGGATGCATTTATCCAGTACGGCGCGGTGCAGTGCGGTTTCTGCATTCCCGGGCAGCTGATGACCTCGTTCGCGCTGCTGCAGCACAACCCCGACCCGTCCGAAGAGGATATCAAGTACGCGCTGAAGGATACCCTGTGCCGCTGCGCCGGTTACCCGGCCATTATTGGCGCGATTCAAGCTGCTGGCAAAGCCGTGCGGACTGGCGAACCGGTCGCAGCACCGGTCATTGCGCCCTCCATCCGCGCTCGCAAATCAGTTGGCACCATCGCCCCGCGCCCGGACGCCGTAGAAAAGGTTACCGGGACGGCAATCTACACCGACGACATTATATTTGACGGTATGCTGCACGCGCGCGTCAAACGCGCCATGGTGCCGAGCGCAACTGTCGCCCGCCTGGATGTTTCACGGGCGCGCGCGCTGCCGGGCGTGGTTGCCGTCCTGACCGCTGCGGACATCCCCGGCGAGCATGTTCACGGTCTGGTGATCGCGGATTGGCCCAGCCTGGTCGGGGTGGGTGAGCGCATCCGCACCGTCGGTGATGCCGTGGCGATCGTAGCCGCCGAGACTCGCGCGATTGCCAGCGAGGCGCTCGACCTGATCGAGGTCGAGTTCGCTCCGCTGCCGGTCGTCAGCAATCCGGTCATGGCACGCCGCGAGGACGCGCCGCAAATTCATGCCAAAGGCAACCTGCTCAAGCATATCAAGGTGCGCAAAGGCGATATGGAGGCCGGGTTTGCCGAGGCGGACGTGATTCTGGAAGAAACGTTTAACACCCCGATGAACGACCACGCCTTCATCGAGCCGGAGTGCAGCATTGCCCGGCCTTTGGCGGACGGCCGCATGGAGATTTATGTCGGCTCGCAAATCCCGTATTCCGACCGCAACCAGGTCGCGCGCGCATTAGGCTGGCCTGAAAGCCGGGTGCGCATTATCGGGCAGTTGATCGGCGGCGGTTTCGGCGGCAAGGAAGATATCGCCGGTCAGATTCATGCCGCCCTGCTGGCCAACGTCACCGGGCGGCCGGTCAAATTGCTGTATGACCGCCACGAGAGTCTGATCGCTCACCCCAAGCGCCATGCCACCCAGATCCGCGTCAAGATTGGCGCGAAGAACGACGGCCGGCTGACCGCGGTGGAGACTGAATTGTACGGCGACACCGGCGCGTATGCCTCGCTGGGCGAAAAAGTGATGACCCGCGCCACCACGCATTCCTCCGGACCGTACGAAGTGCCGAATGTGCGCGCCGATTGCTATGCCATGTACACCAACAATCCGCCAGCCGGCGCTTTCCGCGGCTTTGGCGTGATGCAATCGGCGTTTGCCGTCGAGTCGGTCATGGATATGCTGGCCGAGAAGCTCAATGTTGATCGCGTTGAACTGCGCCGCATGAACGCTTTGAAAGTCGGCAGTGTGACCAATACCGGGCAGGTGCTGCGCGATTCGGTGGGCCTGATGGAATGCATCGACAAAGTTTACGCCGAGGTCAAACGCCTGGGCGGCGAGCATCCATTTGCCTCCAGAGTGGACCCGCAGGAGCCGCATAAACGCCGCGCCTGGGGCTTTGCCGTGGCCTATAAGAACACCGGGCTGGGCGGCGGCGCGCCGGATAAAGCCGGCGCCGAAGTCGAACTGCGCCGCGACGGGATGTTCGAGGTGCGCACCTCGTCCGCCGAGCTGGGGCAGGGGCTGCCGACCGTGCTGCGCCTGATCGCCGCCGAGGAATTAGAGCAGCCGCCGCAGAGCGTGCATGTGCTGCTCTCCGACACCGATTTAACCCCGGATGGCGGTCCAACCACCGCCTCCAGGCAGACGTTCGTCACCGGCAATGCGGTGCGCAATGCGGCCAAAGTGCTAAAACAGTTGATCACCAGCGAGCTGGCCGAGGATTACGATGTTGACCCCGGTACGATTCGCTACCTGGAAGGTCTGGTGCAGGTCAACGGGCACAGCCTGACTTTGCAGCAGGTGGCCGAGGTACTGGTTCAGCACCAACGCCGGCCGATGGCCAGTTTCGAGTATTGGGCGCCTGAGACCAAGCCGCTAGGCACGCCGGGTGACATGCATGTGGCCTTCTCCTTCGCGGCCCAGGCTGCCGAGGTGGAGGTGGATACCCGCACTGGCGAAGTCAGCGTGCTGCGGGCAGTGGTCGCCAACGACGTTGGTACCGCCATTAATCCGCTGGGCTTAAAAGGCCAGATCGAGGGCGGGTTGATCATGGGCATTGGCCACGCGCTGAGCGAGAATTTCATGGTGAACGAGGGGCAGGTGGTCACCGACCGCCTGGCGAGCTACCGCACCCCGTCGATCACTTTTACCCCGGAGATCACCGCTTTTGTGGTGGAGCATCCGACCAACGAAGGGCCGTATGGCGCCAAGGGCGTCGGCGAGATTGTGCTCATCCCGACTGTTCCGGCGATCACCAATGCGGTGTACAACGCGGTCGGCGTGCGCGCGCATTCCATCCCGCTGGATCAGGAAATGATTTTAAAGGAAATGAAGGAATTCTAGTATAAGTTTGCGTGAAGTGATTGGCGACGTGTAGGGGCGCAGCGCCGCTGCGCCTCTGGAGAAAGCCCGAGCGACAGGCAGAGCCTGTCGTTCACCGCAGGCTGCAACTTACTGATACATAGGGGAATGAAGGAATCCGAAGAGTATGTCTTCAATTCGGTTTGGTTCGTAAGGAAACCAGAAATATTTGCGGACTTTTCATCCATTTCAGAGGATTTGTGGCTTAATTCCCGAATGGTTCTTATCGTAACTTATAAGCTCAGAAATCGCTCTACCGCCTGAGAAAGTGAAATATCCCCTTGTTTCGACCATTGCGTATAAAGTCGCAAGAAGGGAACGATTTGCTGGGAAGCAGTCACAACCTCGCGGAAAAACAGGCGTCCCATCGGCCCAACAGTAGAAAGATAGCCTGTATCGTGAAAACGGCTGATCGTGGCGTCTAAATCGTATGGCACAGATTGATGGTGAATATTCCACCCGTTTTTCTCCTGGTCAAGTAGGAGGTATTGAGCCGCAGGATTGCCATCCAGGGGTAAGCCGACCGAGCCACAGGTAACAATGAAGCCTTTTTCCCAGACGCGCACCTGGCCAAAGTGGTTGTGAGCGCGAATAATATACCGCTCTTGTGACGTTGGAAACATTTCGTTCAGTACATGTTCTGGCGTGTGTGATGCAATCGTGTCATGATCATCCCGCTCGGTCGCATGGACAATAAAGAGGTTGGGGGCTTCAGGCAAACGCAAATTTAAGGGAAGATGCTCCATAAACTGCCGATCTTGTTCGGAAAGTTGTTCGACAGCCCAGTGCAGCGGAGCAAATTGCTCCATTGACCATTGAGGTGATGCCTTTGATGTCCCAAAATGGGCCGCATAACGCTCATGGTTGCCACGCAAGATCGGGCAACCTAAAGACAACGCCAGAGTCCAGCAAGCCTTCGAATCGGGCGAGCCGTTGACAACGTCTCCTGCAACGATAATCTGGTCCACCTTTTGTTGAGACACGTGTTTTAATGCAGCCTCAAAGGCTGGCAAATTTCCATGAATATCTGCCAAAACTGCTATACGTATCATTAAATTCCTAAAAATCGCTCCAAAGGATGGGTAGAAGAATTTTGGGTTACCAAGAATGGATTATACAGATAATTCTAATCGACTGTACTTCAAAGCTAATCAAAGAACTTCCTGAAGCGGGTATATAACGCGGTCTG
>CALMGN010000092.1 GCA_937863605.1 uncultured Anaerolineaceae bacterium | reverse complement strand
GTCGATCGGCTTTCAGCTTGACCTTTATACTCGTATGGCAACTCCCGGGGAACCGGATCGTTCCGTATTCAACGGACAAGTGCGGCCCTAAAGAGTAGTGTCGATTTGCGAAGTTCAACCTTGTATGCAGAAATTTGTAGGTTGGATTGAGGGCGTGCGGTTCATACCTGACAAAAATACACACTTACAGCCCGAAATCCAACTATGCTTACATTAAGGGGGTGTTGGATTTCGGGGCCGCACAGATAATTCTTGATTTACGGGTCTGCATGGCCCCTCTATCCAACCTACAATTACTTGGGCAGGGTTTTGATTTTATTTCAAATGGATCCCTTGCGGATCCAGCTCTTCGTGCAGGATGCGCAGTTCCTCTGTGGTGGGCGGTTCGGTGATGCGGATCGTGCCGCGGGTGCGCAGCGCCCAGCCGGTATTCTCGCGCGCCTGGTCCACCGTGATTCCCGGGTGCAGGGCGGTCAACACCAGCTCGCCGGTCTCGTCCGGTTCCATGATGCCAAGGTTGGTCACCACCGCTTGCGGACCGCCGCCGCGCACCCCTGAAGACTCGCGTTCCGCGCGCCCGCCGAGGAACCCGGCTGAGGTGCGGAAATCAACTTTTTCCGGGAAGCGCCGTTTTTGGTGAGGCGTGATGATGTAGCAACGGTTAGCCCAGGCGGCAATTTCCATCGAGCCGCCCGACCCAGGCAGACGGGTCTTCGGGTGCTCGTAATCGCCGATAACAGTGGCGTTGATGTTGCCAAAGCGGTCGATCTGCGCGCCGCCCAGGAAACCAACGTCAACATTGCCGCGCTGCAGGTACAGGCTGAAGATATCGTACATGCTGCAAACGGCATTGGCGCCGGATACCAGTGTCGGGTCGCCGATGGAGAGCGGCAGGCGAGCGGGGCGGGCGCCAATTACACCAGCCTCGTAAATCATCACCAGGCCGGGCGCATGGGTGCGGCGTGCCAGGTTGCAGGCTAAATTTGGCAGGCCAACGCCGACAAAAACCGTATCGCCGTCGCGCAGCAGGCGAGCTGCATTAACCGTCATTAATTCAGAAGCAGTGAAGGCCATATTAATACGCTCCATAATTGACCGGCGTGCTCATCAGCGGTGCCACTTTCAGCCGGTCATGGATCTCTGCGCCTAGTTTTTCCCAATAGGCAGCCCGGTCCTTGACACCAAAGACCCACTCGTCCAGCCAGGCTTGAACCGCTTCGCGCGACTCGGTCACCTTGTCCCAGTCCAGGTAGAAGGCGTTGTCGCGGTCGTAATAACCCTGGGTGTATGAGGGATGGGCGCAATAGGGTACGTGACAGACGGCGTCCACGATAAATTCGGGGATCAGGGTGCGGTTAGGGTCGGAGCGGATAATTTCCTCATCGACAATTTCTTCAGCGGTGAGGATGACGTGTTTGGCGGCGAAGGCAGCTTCTTTCTGCTCGCCGATGATGCCCCAGATATGCGCGTTACCGGCAGCATCCGCGCGCTGCACATGGACAATGGCGACGTCCGGATTCAACGCTGGCACCGTGACCACTTCCTCCCCGGAATACGGATCGATCACCCGGCGGTACTGCGGGTTGCTGCGTTCCAGATCGCCGGCGGCGGTCGATTTCATCGGGAAGAAGGGCAGACCGCTGGCGCCAGCCTGCAGGCGCGAGATCATGCCGTAGTGCGAATATTCCTCCCATTCCAACCGCCCGGCTTCGAGTTCCTCGCGGATGATGCGCAATGAGCCGACACCGGGATTGCCGATATAGGAGAAAATGACCTTTTTGGCGCAGCCGGCTGCCACCATTTGATCGTAGATCAGGTCAGGGGTGGCGCGCGCCAGGATTAGATCTTTGCGGCCCTGGCGGATGATCTCATGCCCGGCGGCGAATGGGATCAGGTGCGTAAATCCAGCAGCATAAACACTATCGCCATCTTGCACATACCGGCTGACTGCTTCGGAAAGTGAACAAAGTTTGGTCATAAGGATGATTTATTTCTAGAAAAAATTCTGGTAGGGATGATTTTGTAGACAGTTGCAGGGTTAGCGGCCTTCATCTTGTTCTTCCTCTTCCCACCTTGGCCGCGGCTGCTTGCGTTTGTTGCCTTTTTTCAAAATGCGGAAGCGCCCGCTCGGTTCAGAAGGCGGTTTCGGGAAGCGGAAGACCAGAAATGCTCCCAGCCCGAAAGCCAGCAGTCCCCAGAACAGCATTCCTTCGCTTTTATCCACGCCGGCTTTGGCTGCGAAGGCAAACAGCATCAGGATGATGATCCCGACCAGCATGAAAAATGTGCCAACCCGATAAAGCTTCATTAGAATAAGAGATTGGGCAGCTTTTTGGCTGCCCAATCCAGTTCCTTTAGATCAAGCGCGGCGCACGAGGGTGTGAATCTGCTCGTGCATGTACAGCTGGACATAGTGCGGGCCGCCGGAATTCTTGCCACTGGAGCCGGAACCCTTCCAACCGCCAAATGGCTGGAACCCGGGCCAGGCGCCGGTAGTGGCACCCTGCGGGCGGTTGGCGTACGTCACGCCAGCCTGAATATTTTCGTAGAACCAGTCCGTCTCTTCCGGCGCGCCGTAGAATCCGGCGGTCAGGCCGTATTCGACGTTGTTGGCGCGCACCATGGCCTCGTCCAGGTTCTTTACCCTGGCAATGGTGGTGATGGGCACGAACATCTCCTGCTGCCAGAGTTTATGCTCGGCGGGCAGGTCAACGGCAATGGTCGGGGTACAGAAGAAGCCCTTGCTGTACGCCCCGTCCATCAATACTTTGCCGCCGGTCAGGATGCGGCTGTTCTGGTGCAAATCCTCGGCGAACTGCTGGTAGTCGCGGTACGAGCCTTTGTTGACCACCGGGCCAAGGTAAATCTGGCGGTCGGTCGGGTCGCCAATGGCTAATTTATTGGTCAATTCAACAATGCGCCCAACCAGCTGATCATAGACCGGCTCTTCGATAAATACGCGCGAGCATGCCGAGCATTTTTGCCCTTGCAGACCAAACGCCGAGCGCACAATGCCTACCGCGGCATCTTCCAGGTTGGCGTGCCGGCTGACAATGGCAGGGTTCTTGCCGCCCAGTTCCAGAATAGCGGGGCGTACCCAGCGGCCGCTGCCAAAGTCGCGGAAGATCTTCATGCCGACATCAAACGAACCGGTGAAGGTAATGCCGTCCACCTGCGGACTATCGATAATCGACTGGCCGAGCGAGCTGCCCGGGCCGGTAACGAAGTTATAAACACCGTCGGGGATGCCGGCATCGCGCAGGCATTCCGCAATCAGGCGGGAAGTCCAGGGGGTATCTGTGGCTGGTTTGAACACGATCGTATTGCCAGCCACCAGGGCTGCGCCCAGCGGTCCACCGGTCAGCGCGGCGGGGAAATTGAACGGGCTGATCACCACCCACACGCCGTACGGACGAAGGACTGAGACATTGGTCGATTCGAACCCGGTCAACGGGTCGCGGCCTAATTCAATGGCAAATCCATGGTTGGCTTCCATCCGGGAACAGGAATAGCGCAGCAGGTCAGCGGTCTCAGCCACATCCCCGAGCGCTTCCATGCGGTTTTTGCCAACTTCCAGGGAAACCACGACGCCCATCTCAAAGATGCGCTGGTCCATCAGGTCAGCAGCTTTGCGCACCAGCGCCACGCGATCCTGCCATTTCATCTTGCTCCACATCGGGAAGGCTTTGCGGGCCGCAGCGAGCGCCTCATCTGCATGTTTGACGCCGCCTTTTTGGAACACGCCCAACAGCTGATCTGTGTTGGCTGGATTGCGGTCTTCGAATTTATCGTCCGCGAACACGTCCTTACCGTTAATAATCATGGCGTGCTCTTGACCCAGGTTGCCGCGCAGTTTTTCCAGAGCAGCTTCGAAGCTGCTGTGCAGTTCTTCGGGCGGGTTGAACATGGTGGCGTAGGTAAGCTTAAACGTGCTGTCTGCAGTCATACTTATTTAGCCCTCCTTCACTATTGAACGCAAAGCATCGCAGGGATGGCCTGAACGCTCAGGCATAATTAAGTATAGCCCAGGAAGGTTTTATAGTCAAAGCAGAGAGATGGTTTATGGGATATTTCACAAAGTCATCCTATTTCGTAGGTCGGGTTGAGGGGCGATGAATCACGGCTTCGGTTGCTCACGACGACAAATTCGGGTCGAACCTACCCTACGAATCCAATGAAAATTAAAAGTATCGTGGGTTTTGCGCTGTTTTGGCACAAAACCCACGATAAATTGGATGGAAGAATTCCCCTTACGGCGTAACCGCTTCGATGCTGACCGGCAGGGTGCACAGGGTCGTGCCGTCCATCAACAGCTTCCAGGTGGCGCTGTATTTGCCGGCAGTGGCGGGAACCGCCATGTCAACGATCAAGGTTAACTCTTTGCCCGGTTCCACCAGTGTCGGGATATCGAAGATGTCCGCAACTTTTTGCATCTTTTGACCGCTGTCATATTTCAGATCCAATGTGCCAATTTCCCAGTTCTTCAGGCCGGTATTTTTCACCGTCCAAACGGCATCAAATTCGTCGTTGATGTTGAATTTGGCGCCTGCTGCAGGGGATGAGTTGGACAGGCTGCAGCCGAAATTGGCTGGCGTGGCTGTGAAGGTCGGCGCCAGGGTGACCGGAATGCGGGTGTTGGTGGCGGTCGGTAGCGCGGTGCTGGTGGCCAGTGGAGTAGCAGTGGCCGCCTGTGTCGGTACCAGCGTAGCGGTGGCGGTATGGGTTGGCTGGGCGAGCGCCGTGCCCGTCAACTGGGCTGAGATGGTGAGCACCACCTGGGTCGCGGCGGCATCGATCGTGGACTGGATAACCAGCGGATCTGGGGTGGGTGGGATTTTCGGACCGAATACATTGCAGGCTGAGAGGATTAGCATCAAGGCAATTACAGCGGATAGACTTGCAATCCTGTTTGTTCGCATTTCTTAGGTTCTCCTTATCGGGTATATCCTTAAATACATACAACTACAATGGATAGACGGTTGAGACCGGGTACAGGTTCCCATCGTCACCCGCCGCCGTCTTCGGATCTCCCTACCAGTAAGCATTAATGAGTACGCTGGATGAATTACGCTGCCTGGTTCCGGCTATTAAATACACGGCGGGCGTCCGCGTTGAGGCTGCCTGCCAGGTGATCTGCCAGCGTGATGAAATCCGTCAACCGCAAAATCGAACCGCTCTGCAACGGCCATTCGCCGCGCAGCATTATTTTCCAGGCTTCCGGGATCGCTTCCAGGCCGTATGCAGCTCCAGCCAACGCCCCGACGACTGCCCCGGCTGTATCGGCATCCGCACCCAGGTTAATCACCTGAACCAGGGCGTCTTCAAAGGTATCGGTGTTGAGTAAGCCCCACAGGGCACTCTCAACGGTGTGGCGGACCCAGCCAGTGTTACGCAGTTCGTCGCGTTTACGGCGTGGCGCCAGCCGGATGGTTTGCCGCAGCCCTTCAGGCATATCGACCTGCGCAAGTGCGCGCTGGTAGGCATCGAATGGAGCCGTGCCGTTGATCATCTGTGCAATCATGGAGTTGATAAAGGCACAACCCGCGATGCATTCTTCATGTGTGTGGGTCACCCGGCTTTGCAGGCGCGACCAGGTGTATAGCATTTCTTCGTCATGCCAGCACATCAATGCCACCGGCCAGGACCGCATCACCGACCCATTGCCTGCGCTGTCAGGATACCTCTTCTGCACCACCACCGCCGCGTTTTCCCAGGTTTCTCCCTGTTCAATGCAATCCAGTACATTGGTGGTATGAATGCCAACATCTGGCGGGCGGCGTTTGTACCAATCTAAAAATCGGGTGCTGACGTCTTGCGGGTCGAGCATGCGCAGCGCCAGTAAAGATTCCGCTAGCGCCAGTGCCATTTCGGTGTCATCCGTAAAATTGCCGGCTGGCAGACGGCCGGCGTGCATTTCTCGGATTAACTTCCCGGGGGGTGAAGCCAGGTCAAATTCGAGCGGCATCCCAAGGGCATCGCCCACGGCTGCACCAACGGCGACGCCGCGTAAACGATGGGTGGTTTGCAGGTTCATATGAGAATTTCCTCCAGAAGTCATTCGCAATTTTACCCCAATCCGAGCACCTTCTGGTAGAAGGCTGCAATTTTGGGCTGAATATGCGAGACTTCAGCGCGTTCGCGGATCATGTCAAGGTTGGCCTGGTTGGCGCGTTCGCGGAATTCCGGGTTGTTCAACGCCTCGAGGACGGCATTCGCCAGCTCCCGAGGCGAACCAGGATCCACCAGCAGTCCGTTGACGCCCGGGTCAATCCACTCGCGCAAGCTTTCGATATTTCCGGCGACCGGGAAACTACCGCAACTCATGGCTTCGAGCAGGGTGTTGGGGGTGCCGTCATGGTTGGTGACGGAAATGGAGACCGGGCAGCGGGTGAACAGATCCCAGAGCTGGCCCTGGCTGAGGACAGGCAGCAGCACCACGCGTTCATCGGCATGTACCGCGGCTGCCCAGCGTTCCGCTTGCGCTTCGCCCGCCATCGACGGGCAAACGAAAGCGGTTTTGGGCGACTGCTCCAGCACCAACGGAATTGCCTGGAAAAAAGTGTCGGTGCGGGTATAAGCGCGAACCCCGCGCGGGTTGATGACCAGGGTGTGGTCCTTCGGGATGCGCACCTCCAACTCAGCGGGCAAGGCAGCACGCATGCGCTGCACGCGTTCCAGGTCCATGCCGCCGTTGCTGGGTACCACCAGGTCAGGCCGGCCATCCGGATAACCCCACTCATGCGCCAGGCGCAGATCGCGTTGGGCGTCGGTATGCAGACCGTTGGCGCGCCGCAGGGTCTGGCGGGTAAGTCTGCCCATGGAGTGTGTCTTAGGGGCGTGGAGCGTCAAGTCGTTGCCCCAGATGGAGATTGCCAGCGGGATTTCCGCCGGGGTGTGGCTGGCAAGCATGCCCTCGAAGGGGATGCGGAGGGCATGCACCAGGTCGGGTTTGACCTGCGCCACAATTTCACGGAAGCGCGGGGCATAATAGCGCACACTGAGCGGGCCAAGCGTGTAACGCGCTGCCAGAAATGGACTGCGAAAGGTTTTTACCAGTTGCCGGCGCAAACCGGGTTGGGCACTTCCAGCGTGTAATCCTTTACCCCCCGCTGTAAACCGGCTGAAAGCAATTGGCACCACATACAGCGCCTGGATGCCTTCCGGCGGTTCGCAGGGATGCGAAGAAACCAATGTGACCTGGTAATGGAGCGCCAGCAGACCGTCGAGCCAGCGGCGGGTGATGGGGCTGCGTCCGTCAGCGACCAATAAAATGTGCATACCAAGAAGTTCCTTAATTATTGGAAGAAATAATTACCCAAGGAGGTTGGAATAAGTTCCTAACGCAACGGCAACCACCTGGGAAAAAGCATTGACCATGCCTTCCAGGTTAATCACATCCACGATCTGGAAGGAGGCCGCACCCATCTCGCGCAGACGGGCGGGATTGTTCAAAGCTTTGTAAAGCGCGCCGGTCAGGGCTTGCAGGTCGCTGCCGGGCAGCAGCCAGCCATTTTCAGGACGGACCAGGTCGGTCTGGGTGCCGTCAGCTTCTGCCACAATGACCGGCAGAGCAAAGGACATGGCTTGCTGCACCGCCAGCCCGCCGGTACCCGGCAGTACGAACAGATCGGCGGTACGAAACAACTCATCCAACTCGCGGCCGTAACGCGCGCCCCAGAAGCGCGCAGACGGGTAAGCCGAATCGGCCAGGGTTTCCAGTTCCTGACGGGCCGGGCCATCGCCAACGATCCATACCTGCGGCTGAAGCGAGAAGGGCAGGGCTGCACAGGCGCGCAGCAGCAGGTCAACGCGCTTACGCGGCTGCAGCCGTCCGACATACAAAACCGTCACCTGGCGCGGTTCGGTCAACGGCGGGCGCTCTGGCGGCGGTTGGGTCGGTTTAGGCGTGACGGCATTCGGTGCGACAAAAATTCGGTCCGGATTGTAGCCGATGCGCGTGTACTCCTCCGCGCCGCGCCAGGAATAGGCAATCAGCGCGTCGAAGCGGTTCAAAAAGCGCTGCCACGACTGCCCGCGCCAGTTGGAAACATTCGGCGCGCCTAGACCCCAGCCAATAACCGGCCGCTGGCGCGCATGCATCCAGCTCACGGCCTTTGGGGTGGACATGTAGCGCGGGTTGGCCTCCATAACCAATGCCTCGGGCTGCCAGTTTTCCAACCAATCCAGAATGCCGCGCTGCCAGAGAAAATAAGCCGAGCCGCCCAGGATGTGCAGGTTGTTCGCCTGAACCAGTTGCCCATGTTGCAGGCTGGTCTGTGATTCGACCACTTCGCTGGCACGCGGCAGCCCGGCGAACAGGCTTAAACCTTGCGGGCAAGCCTCGCCCAGCGCCTCGAAGAACGGGGTGCGGTAAATGGGGAAAATGCGCTGCTGCACTCCCAGGCGAACGGGAATCGGGTTCATAGCACCTGCACGCGGACAGTTGACCCGCTGGTCCCTTTTTCGACTTCGATACGCGCCGGGAAAGCGTCTTTGAGTTCTTCGAGGTGGGTGATCACCAGAATTTTCTCGAAATCGCTGCGCACCTGGTTGATGGCTTCGATCAAGCGCTGACGGCCGTCAGCGTCCTGGCTGCCAAAACCCTCGTCAATGACCAGGGTTTGCAGGCGCGCGCCGGCCCGGTGCGCCAGCACCCGCGACAGCGCCAGGCGGATGGCGAAGTTGACTCGGAAAGCCTCTCCGCCTGAATACATTTCGTACTCGCGGTAGGTGCCGCTGGAGTCGCTGATTTTTATTTCCAGCGTCTCTTTCTTATCCGAGCGTTTGCTATCTTTGTAGTCCGCCTGAGTCTCGAACTTGAGCGCCATAGTGCCGTTGCTCAAGCGTTCCAGTAGTTCGTTCGCCTGGGTTTCGATTTCCGGCAGAGCTTGTTCGATCAATAAGGCCGGGATGCCGTCTTTGCTGAAAGCCCGTTCCAACTGTTTAAGCAGGCTAATCTGGCGTTGAATCTCATCACGCTGCGCAATCAGCGATTTTTGCCGTGCACGATTATTATCGAGGTTCTTAATTCGGCCTTGGGCTCCACCCATTTCGATGTTTTTACGGTTGACCTGTTCTTTGAGCGCATAAACTTCGCGTTCCAGGCCATTCCGGTCGGGCAGGCGGGACTTAAGCTCCTGAACCTCCTGTTCGGACTGCTGTTTTTCAGCAGTCAGGCTCTCCAGGGCTTGTTGCTCACTGGCAATGGATGCAGCCAGGGTGGTAATTTCGCGTTCCAGCGGCATAAGCGTTGCGCGGGCGTTATCGACCGTGCGTTTTTGGTCTTCGCTGGATCTGCGGCGCTGTTCCGATTGACGGACCGCCTCGTGGGCTGCGGCGTCATAGCCAATTTGACTGGCTTTCTCATCCAACTTTAAAATTTCAGCGCGGGCAGCGGACTCATAATCCTCTTTTTCCAGTGCAGCCGAGACACCAGTCAACTGCGGCAGAAAATCGGTCTGAAATTTCTGTATCACCTCGAAAATTTGAGCCAGGCGGGCTTCGTCGCGTGAAATGTTCTGGTGATTCTGTTGGATGCGGGCATCCAGGCTGGTCAGGTTATTCAACTGATCGACGATGATCTTCATTCGTCCCTTGTTCGCCTGCATCTGACCGGTAATTTCACGCTGACGGACTTCAAGATCAGCTTTTTCAGCCTGTAGATCGCTTTCCATCCGCTGACGCTCCGGGGCAGAGAGGGGTTTCTTGCATACCGGGCACAATTCCTCTTCGGTTTCCCCCAGGCGGGCGATGCGCTCGGTCAATAAGCCCAATTCACGCGCGAGCGCCTGTGAATTTAATTCCATTTCAGAAATGGTCAGACGCAGCGCTTCACGCTGCTCGTTCAACTCACTCATCTGCTGCTTCTGGCCAGCCAGGGTTTTTGCTTCGGCATGCAGCCGCTCCAGCGACTGTTCGATTGCCGGGGCTTCCTGCGATTTGGCGTCCGCCTCAGCCTGGCGCTGGCGCAGCGCGTTCAGCAGCGTGGAAAGTTCGGCTTGCTTTTTATCAATGACGGTTTGCTGGGCGGAGCGTTTCCCGGTCACCGCGTGCTGCTGGGCTGCCAACGCCTCCCAGTGCTCGAGCTGCTGGCGGTCTTTGAGCCAGGCCTGGTATTCTTTCTCGATCTCTGGTGCAGCATCGAGCGCCTGCTGAAAAGTTTCTCTTTCCTGATTACGCTGCTCGTACTGCTGCTGCGCGTTTGCCAGCCGCTGCTGCTCGCTGCGCAGGCGGGCGGACTTCTCCTCCAGCGATTTTTGCAGGCTTTTCAACATATTCTCTTGCTGGACGGCGGCTTCCAATGCAGCGGCTTTACTGCTAAGCAACTCCGTCAGGTGACCCAAGTCATTTTCGAGCTGCTTGAGTTGATTCTGATATTCCGGTTCGCGGGCTAGTTCCTCTTCAATACCCTGCAGCTGCCCGGCGAGCACATTTCTTTCGGACTCCTGCGCCCGGATATTTTTGACCGCCTGGGCGCGGTAAGTTTCCCAAATCTCAAGCCCGAGTATATTCGATAAGATGTGCTTGCGTTCACCGGGGCTCTGCTGGGCAAACTGATCAGCTTTGCCTTGCAGGAAGAAAGAGGCATTGATGAAAGTATTGTAATCCAGGCGCAGCACCTGCTGTATGCGGTCTTCGGTGGCGCGCACCGAGCTTTCAGTCAGCGGACGCCAGCGGCCATTATCATCCTGGATCATAAATTCCAATACCGAGGTCTTATTGCGACGTTTGCTGCGCTGTACCCGGTAAAGGCTATCCTCATACGTGAAATCCAGGATAACTTCAGCGGCATCAGCGCGGCTGTTGATAACATCCTCATCCTTGCCCCGCGCCTTGCCAAACAGCGCCCAGGTGATGCTGTCAAGAATGGAAGATTTGCCAGCTCCATTTTGTCCTGAAATGCAAGCCAGGTTGATCCCTTCGAAGGATATCTCGACCGGTTCACGGTATGACAAAAAGCCGCTAAGCTGCAAGCGGACAGGGTTCATATGGCAGCGCTTTCATCCTCTAATGGAATTTTTGAAACCAGCACCTTATCCACCCGCCGGCCGTCCATGTCAAGTATCTCGAACTTGTAGCCGTTCCACGCGAAGGAATGGCCGGAAGTCGGGATGGAGCCCACCTGGCTCATGACAAAGCCGCCCAGGGTCTGGAAACCAATCCTATCCTCGTCGGGCAGTTCATCCACATCCAGGATCTCTTTCAAATCGACGATATCCAGCAGGCCGTCGAGCAGCCAGGAGCCATCTTCGCGTTGCACGGCTTCCGGCTCCGTATCGTCGCCTGGACTGGAGATGACGCCGACGATAGCTCTCAATACGTCGTACAGGGTGACCATGCCAAGTAGCCCGCCGTATTCATCGATGACCAGCGCTTCGTGAACGCCGGCTACTTTGATTAACTCCAACACTTTCAAAGCTGACATGCTGTCCGGGACGAAAAGCGGCGGGACTAACAGATCGGGGATCTCGAAGGGTTCCCCGGTGACCAATTTTTCCAGAAAATCTTTAGCGCGCAAAATTCCCTGTACGTTGTCCAGGTTATCCAAGCCGACCGGGAAGCGACTGTGATTGCTGCTGAGCAGATCTGTCAGGATCTCTTCGCGCGATTCCCCCAGGTCAAGCCACTCAATTTCGGTGCGCGGGGTCATGATGGCGTCGATGTAGCGGTCATTCAACCGGAAAATCCCTTCGACCATGTCCTGTTCGGCAGCCTCGAAAACGCCAACTTGCGTCCCCTGTTCCATCAGAACCCGAATCTCTTCTTCCGTTACCGGCGGTTCGATGGGTGGGGTGATACCGAGCAAGCGCAAGCCGAAATCGGTCGAGGCGCTGAGCAGGCTGACAACTGGAGCGGCGATTCGCGACAAGAAACGCATCGGTTTGGCTACCGTCAGGGCAACTTTTTCGGGATTGTTCAAAGCCAACCGTTTTGGAATCAATTCGCCAATCACCAGGGTGAAATAGGTGGTGAGTAAAACCACGATGGCGAAGGCGATGCCGGTAGCGTACGGTCTTAACCAGTCGATCCGCGCTAAAACTACGCCAAGGCGTTCCGCCAGGGTTGCGCCGCCAAATGCGCCGGCCAAAATCCCGACCAGGGTGATACCAATTTGAACCGTGGAGAGAAAGCGGTTGGGCGATTCAGCCAGATCCAGCGCCACCCGGGCAGATTTATCCCCTTCTTCCGATTTTTGCTGTAACCGGATTTTGCGGGCGGAGAGGATGGCCAGCTCCGACATGGCAAAGACGCCGTTGATGATCAAGAGCAAAAAAATGAAAGTGATTTCGACGAGCGAGTTGTTCATGTGGCCTATGTTGGCTAACCTGCTTCTTCCCCGTCATTCCCAGCGGTTTGCATGATCTTAAGTGCCAGTGCGTTCAAATCCTCGTCCACGTCATCGTCCGGGTTTACCGTCTTCCAGTACAGCTCAAGCAGCTCAAAAGGCGGCAGCGTGCTAATTGCCTGGTCAGAAGCCAGGCGCAGCCGGGATTCGGATTGCGGGCGGCGGACCAGGTGAAAATCGAAGGCCTCCCCGGCATAGCTGCGCAGTGCGGTTTCGTCGATCAGCGTTTCCCAGTCGCGCGGGTATTCAATGGAAAGCCGGACAATGGCATCTTTTAGCTGCTCTTGCGGCGGGAGGGCTGACAGCATGGCCGAGTGTAAAACATCAACTGCTGGTAATCCACTTCCAGCCATTTTAGCCAGGTCCACCCGGCGGTCGATGAAGCGCCGGCCGTTCAACTTGCGCCATTCCACCTCGGTGTGTCCGCGCTCCACTTTAGCGATGACGTAATACTTGTCGTCGGCGGCTTCGCCAAAATCAACGCGTTCGATCGAACCGGGGTAGATCACCGGCGGGTGCTGATTCTCGTTCAAGTTTTGGGATTTATGAATATGCCCGAGGGCCACGTAATCCAGACGCGGGTCGCGCACCAGTGAACCGGGTAGGACCAGATCATTGCCCAACATGACGCTGCGCTCGCCGCCGAATACCGCACCCTGCACCGACCCGTGCGAAGTTAGAATCACGGGCAGGAGCGGGTCAATTTGCTTGAACCACTCATTCATATAGCCAGTGAGCGATTCCTCGATTTGCCCGTATACATCCTTCATCTTTACGGCACTAAGTTCGCGGACAGCCATCAAATTTGAGCGCGAGATCCACGGCAGCGCCATGACCTGCACTTGAAGCCCCCCCAGTTGCTCCGGAGTGAGCAGCGCCGGCTGACCAAGGACGTGCACTCCGGAAACACCCAGGGTGTCATATTCCTGAAGAGCGTGTGCCCGGCCGGTCGCGGGTGAAAGGTCGTGGTTGCCGACCAGCAGCAGCGTGCGGACACCCGCCCGCGACAGCCGCATGATGCGTTTACCCCACTCACGCTGGTAGGTGGGTGACGGGGTGCGGTCTTTATAGGCGTCGCCAGCAAAGATTACCAGGTCAACTTTTTCATCTATGGCGGCATCCACTATGGTGTCGAGTGCCTTCAGAAAATCCAGCACTCGATGTGGCAGACCGCTCACCGGGTCGTGGCGGCCGTAATTGGCGATGTCGATATGGGCGTCTGCGAAGTGGAGGACTTTGATCATGACTTAATTCAGGGTTGGATGCCTAATTGTTTTGCCAGCTCTAAACCGGGGGTAAATCCGGGGTGGTATTCCAGACTCTTGCGAACATCTTCCGCTGCGCCAGCGCTGTCACCCAATAATGCCCGGGCGCGGGCGCGCCAGATGAAGCTTTCTTCCAAATAGGGTTCAGCCGCGGATTTGATGGTATTGTCTGCCAGACTGATAACATCCTGGTAACGGCCGGTGAAATAATATGCAAAGTACGGGCCGGTTTGGTACCACATCATCCGCCAGGGGCGGTCATTCTCAGGCAGGGCAGCCATCAGGCGGAAGGCCTGATCAAAGGCGCTGGAGGCCCCACCGTAGTCCTGCAGGTTCACCAGGCTGGAACCGCGGTTGAACCAGGCGAAGAATTGCTGCACACCGGTTAAACTGACGGCTTCATCGGCAGCGGTCTGGGCGGCGATCTGGTAGCTGGTAGCCTCATCCGCTGATGGACCGAGAATGCGCATCAATTTTTGTTCCTGATCCTGCGGGTATATCACCAGGTAGGTGTAATTGAAACCGCGCCACTGGGTATACAAATCGTCATAACTGACCAGGTAATCGGCGCTGTAATAGGAATCCTGTGTGATGAACTCTTGTTTGGCATCATCATAACCGGTGACCACGGCATAATGCCCCACCCAGCCCAGTTTTCCGTTGAAGTCTTTGAGAATGATGCCTTTCTCGATCAGGACAACAAATTCCTCAGCCACCAATTTTTTGATCAAGTCAAGGGTGCCGCCAGCTCGCACCACCGCTTTGAATTGCGTGTTGGTGAAGACATAATCCGCCAGTTCATAAGGCATGACGTTTTTGTCTTTTTCGAACGGCTTAACCACCGGCCCGACATCGGTGCGCTCGCCCTGCCAGCCCCAGTACGTCAGCGCCATAGCCAGGGTGGACGGCGCACAGTAGTTCCACAGCCCATGCTGGTCAATGTAGCGCACACCGGTCAAGGTGACTGACTCAGGGATGGGAGTGGCGGTCGGCGTGAGGGTTGGCGTTGGTCCGACCGGGGTGTTGGTCGGCAGCGGAGTAGGGGTGGCGGTGAGGGTCACCGCGGCTTGCATGGTTTCCTGCACCATGGTTGCCAACTGGGCCTCTGGCACGAAAACAGCTTCCTGCGGAGGCGAAATGGCATATTGGATATTGACCCGAAGTTTGTCCAACTGGAAGATTACTGGCTCGCGCACGGATGGGATTAACATCGCTGCCCCGACCGCCAACAGACCGACTGTAAGCAGTCCAAGTAGGATGATAACGAATTTTTTCATGATTGAATTATAACATCCGCTGTACCAAGGGTTTTTTCTAGGGGAAGAGGTATGACGGCTGCCAGACTGCTTTTTCGGCTGTACTTCCGGGCAACGGGTCGAAAATTGGATATAATTCCCTCTATGGTATAATTTCGCGCCGTTGTACAGACCTGCCAGAAATGTGCAGCATTTCAATCGCGCTTTATTATTTTTTAAATTCCGGAATTTAACAAAGATTGGATGATCAATGAAACCATTGATTAAGAAAGAACTCCCAAACAATTTCAGCCTACCGCGCCGCATCAGCCGCCTGTCGAGTCTGGCTTATAACCTGTGGTGGGCATGGAATCCTGATGCTCTGAACGTTTTTCGCACGATAAATAAACGTGTTTGGGACGATGTTGGCCACAACCCGGTGGCATTCTTGCGCAAAGTGGAGCGCAGCCAGCTAAACGCCGTGGCGAATAATCCTTACTACCTGGAGTTGTATGACCGGGTCATCCAGCAGTTTGACGCCTATATGGCAGATGAGTCTACCTGGTTTGCGCGGGAATATCCTGGCCTGACGGAATCCGCTATTGCTTATTTTTCTTTTGAATTTGGGCTGCACGAATCCCTGCCGGTTTATGCCGGCGGTCTTGGCGTCCTGGCCGGCGACCATTTGAAAGAGGCCAGTGATTTGGGTCTGCCCCTGTCTGGCGTCGGTTTTATTTATAACCAGGGTTACTTCACCCAGCGCATCACTGAGGACGGTTGGCAGGAAACTGGAACCCATTACCTGACTTTTGAGGACGCTCCCATCGTTCCGCTTTACGGCGAGGATGATCAACCCGTGACCATTTCCATCGACTTGCCTGGCCGGAACGTATTCGCGCGCGTCTGGGCGGTGCAGGTGGGCCGCATCACGCTGTATCTACTGGACACCAATTTGCCAGCCAACTCCGACGCCGATAAGCAGCTTACGGCCAGGCTGTACAGTAATGATTTGGAAGTACGCATCTCGCAGGAAATCATGTTGGGCATGGGCGGGGTGCGGGCGCTGCGCCGCCTGGGCATTGAACCGACTGTCTGGCATATGAACGAAGGCCACTCGGCTTTCCTGGCCCTGGAACGCATCCTGGAACTGGTGCATTCCGGTTCCTCCTATGAAGATGCAGCTGCCATCGTCAAGCGCACCAATGTCTTCACCACCCATACGCCGGTTCCGGCCGGGAATGATCAGTTCCCGTTGTGGCTGATCGATAAGTACTTCCCCAATGTCTGGGCTGAATTAAATATGACCCGCGACCAGTTTGTTGATCTGGGACGCCAGACCACGCCCTGGGGGGAGAGCTTCTGTATGCCGGTGCTGGCCCTGCACCTGTCCGAGCGTGCCAACGGCGTCTCGGAACTGCACGGACAGGTCTCGCGCCGGATGTGGAACTTCATGTGGCCTAACAAACGTCCGGACGATGTGCCAATCACGCATATCACCAACGGCGTTCACACGTTTTCCTGGCTGGCACGCCGCATGGGTGTGCTGTTTGACGAATACCTGGGGGCCGATTGGAAAGATCGCCTGGACGATCCGGCGCTGTGGTTGTCGGTAAACAACATCCCCGACCGCGAATTATGGGCGGTTCGCAGGCATCTCAAACGTAAATTATTCCTGTATGTTGACAATCGGGCGCGGGCTGCCTGGCAAAGCGGTACCATCCATCCCATTCAGGCGCTCGCCGACGGCGTTTTCCTGGAACCTTACTCGCTGACCATCGGTTTCGCGCGGCGTTTCGCGACCTACAAACGTGCCAACCTGATCCTGCGCGATTACGAACGGCTGATCCAGCTGGTCACCAACCCGGATATGCCGGTGCAAATTATTTTCGCCGGCAAGGCGCACCCAGCGGATGAACCCGGCAAGCTGCTGATCCAACAGGTCTACCGGGCAGTAAAGGATTCCCGCTCAGGCGGGCGGCTGGTCTTCCTGGAAGACTATGATATGAATATGGCGCGTTTTCTGGTGCAGGGGGTTGACATCTGGATGAATAACCCGCGGCGTCCCAATGAAGCTTCAGGCACCTCGGGGATGAAAGCGGCTTTGAACGGGGTGCTTAATCTGTCAGTGATGGACGGTTGGTGGCGGGAGGGGTTTAACGGTAAAAATGGCTGGGCGATTGGTGAAGATGCCGAATCGGTGGATCCCAATCAACAGGATGAGACCGACTCGCACAGTTTGTACGATCACCTTGAAAATGAAATCATCCCGCTGTATTACAAAGAACGGACGCCAGATGACATTCCAGCCAAATGGCTGGCAATTGTCAAGGAAAACATTCGCACGTTGGTGCCGCAGTTCAGCACCCGCCGGATGGTTAAGGAATACCTGCAGGAAATGTATCTGCCCTGCCTGACGGACGAGAAAAAGACAGTGTAGGAGGGTTAAATGGAAAGTTGGTTTTCACTCCCACCACTGTTAATTGCGCTGAGCATTTTCTTATTGCGCGTGGTCGATATGTCCCTGGACACCATCCGGGTGCTGTTTGTGGTGCGCGGGCGCAAATTGCTGGCGTGGGTGCTGGGGTTTTTCCAGTCAGCAGTGTTCATCGTCGCTATCAGCAGTGTGCTGACCAATAAACAAAATTTCCTGACCATCCTTGCCTACGCTGCCGGTTTTGCGACTGGCAATGTGGTCGGAATGTTGATTGAAGAGCGCCTGGCGGTCGGTCATATTCATTTGTCTATCGTCAGCCCGGCACGCGGGGTCGGGATTGCCGAAATGCTGCGCGAGCAGGGCTACGCCGTGACCGAATTATCAGCCCGCGGGCTGCAGGGCATGGTTACCCTGCTGCATGTAGATGTGATGCGCAAGCAGCTGGAAGCGGTTGAGAAGCTGGTCCGCGAAGTTGACTCTGAGGCCTTTGTCACAGCGGAGGACGTACGCCCGATTCGGCGCGGGTTCTGGCGGGCATAACAGCGTTGGTGCGCTGAAGCGCACCCTAGGAATGTCTGCTGTGAAAAAAACACACTACTGCTTGACAGATGTCATGGCCGACTGGGAGACCCTTCGCTACGCTCAGGGTGACATATAAGGCAGGGTGACAACCTTAGCAAGCCCAGATTGAGGGCTTTTATTCCACCTTCTTTACCTTCAACCGCAGCCCATCGACCTGGGTGACGACCACCCGGGTCCCCTGCGGCAGCGGTTCGCCGGGTTCTGCCAGTTCAGCGCTCCACAGCTCACCGGAAAGTTGAACGCTGCCTACTGGATCCAGCGGCTGGCTGACTACCCCGGTCTTGCCTACCAGCGATTCCTTGCCCATCACCGCGGGGGCTCTGAGCGCCCGGATGGCAAAGCTGATGATGACGCTAAAGCTGAGCGCCAGGAAGATGCCAGTGCCAATCACCAGCGGCACAGATACGGACGGGAATCCAGGCGCGCGCACCGAATTGAACAGAATCAATGACCCGGCGATAAACGAGCCGATTCCAGCCGCGGTTAATGCGCCGTGCGTCGGCGCTTTTA
>CALMGN010000091.1 GCA_937863605.1 uncultured Anaerolineaceae bacterium | reverse complement strand
TGGAGGCCGAGAGGTGGTAAAGCCAACTAAACACCGAAGTAATCGTCAGCGACGCTTTAGTCCTTTAAGTTAAGCGGGCACCTTTCACCTCAATGTGGTATAATTTAAAAAGCATCAGGAAGCTCAATATATTGAGCTGGCAACCGGCCCGGAGACGGCAGCGGTGCCTTTAAGTGGCAACACTTGGATGTGCGAGAGGATAAATCTTCCTCTTGAAAGAATGTCTCTCTATTTTTTTTAACTCGTCTCCGGTCGTCTTGCGAGCACATGCGAGCACATGCGAGTGCAAGATGACCTTTTGATTCCTTCCTGGTGCGGCGCTTAACCCGGGCAGCTGCCCTGCAACACCGAGGCTATTGCCCCCATTGGTAGAACCCAGGCTCTCTGGGTCCAGAAAAGGAAGGAAATCATGGAACGAAAACGAGTTAGTAATCCGCGGTGCTATCGCCATAAATGCCAGGCAAATGGGAATCGCGAGCAGCAGATACCCGAAGAGATATGCCCGGACTGCGGCACACGTGGCGAGTTCTTTGGGTGGTTCCAGGGAATGTGGAACCGGATTGGCAAGAAGTCAAGACTGCTGGGCTTTCCATGTACTGGGCCCCAAATGACCTTTTTACCGACAATGACCCGGGGCTGTGGACGATGTGAAGGCGAAGGAATCCTTATCGGCGAGGATTTTGATTACGAATGCCCGGATTGCGACGGGAACGGAAGGTTCCTGAGCCGTACCGAAGAAGAAATGCGAAAAATCCGCCGTTGGGCGCTGATGCGCCATGATCAATATGTCAGGGAGAAAAATAATCCTGAACGATCCACCAAAATCCCTCCCAAGAAGATACCGGACAACCTCATCCTGACCCGGGATCCGAAAGCCTTGGTCAGAGGGATGATGAATATGTTCGAGTATGCTAAAAAGTTCAGCGCTCGAAATAATCAGATCGGTGAGCTAATACTGCAATGTGACGATCATGGTTGGGATATTTTTATGGAGATGATCGAATTCTGGGAAAATTCCGGCCGGAGATTGGCTGTATCTCAAGATGCCATTCAATTGAAAGCATCGCATAGAAAAAATGCAGTCACCCTTCTATCATTATGCCCCCCGTCAAATAAACAACCTCAACGCATGCACTTGAATCGCCAGAAAATCCGCCAGTTAATTAGACGAGGAACTGAAAGCAAGCTTTGGGAACGGATCGCTAACTTGAATCCAGCTAATACAGAATGGATTCAAGTTGACGACCGATTCACGAGGGAAGATGCGAGAGAATGGGTATTAGCCCTGGCTAGGACAGGAATATAAACCCTTACTTTTGCTTCTCTCCCCTGCAGATATCGCACGGGCATAACGCCCGCAGGTAATGCCAGTTATAAATTCCGGTGTGGTGGCCGTCTTCCCATTCGAACATCACCGCGTAACTGCCTACCCCCTCCAGCCCCTTCATGCGCGTTTCGGGCTGGTCAGGGAAATCCTTATACGTAAAAACAATCGGGTCCGGGTCTGCCCGCATATTTTCATGCCCGCCCCGGCAGCTTGCGCATGGACAAGCCATCCGCACCAGCCCGAATGGATAGCGGCTGATATGTTGATCGTCCCAGGTGATCGTCAACTCGCGGGTCTCCCGGTTGGCGGATATACTGACAGGGTTTTCAGAAACACTCATCCTTCACCTCTAAATTATGGCTTTAATTCGATTACGGTTAAATAATTGGATGCAGCCCACCCGCTGCGGTTGGTATCGTAAGGGGCGGTCAGGTACCACCAGACGTAACCATCCGCATCTTTCGGGCCATCCATCACCTTGAACACTTCGGCTTCGTAGCCCATGAACATGACAGTTGTGCCAGTACCGGGTTCTTTGCGCAAGCGCAGACCGTCACCGCCGGTACCGGATATTTGAACGTACATCCCCGTGCCGATACCCCCGATGATTGTCTCACCCGTCCCGGGAGTCGGCGTGGCTGTAATGGACAGGGTGGGCAATACAGGAGTTGAGGTTGGCGCAAAAATGACGGTCACCTCTGCAGTGGTGTTTTCGGCTGAGGTTGGCACCGGGCGTAAAACACTTGCGGAAGCAATCAACAGTCCAAACAATCCTGCCCCAATCACCAATGCAGCCGGGATGACCCACAAAGAGAATTTTTGGTTGGATGTCGCCATTTTCACCCGGCAGTCGGAAGCAGGAAGAAGGAAATTCCAAGGATCAGGTAAACCGCCAGCAGCGCTGCCCCCTCCAGCCAGTTCGATTCGCCGTCCATAGCCACCAGTGCGGTGATTAAGATCGATGCGGTTAATGCAATCAACTCATAAATATTGAAAACCAACGTCAATGGATTGCCCATTGCCAGGCTGATAAACACCAGCAGCGGCGCAACAAACAGCGCGATTTGCAAGCTGGAAGAAACCGCAATCTCCACGCTCAATTCCATATGGTTGCGATATGCCATGGTCACTGCCACCAGGTGTTCAGCCACATTGCCGATAATGGGGATCAGGATAATACCCAGGAAGAATTCCGAGATGCCGAATTGCACCACAACGGTTTCCACTGCGCCGACCAGCAATTCACTGGCAATCACAACGCCTAAAGTAGCCATGGCTAGCACCACGATCGCTTTGGTCTTGGACCAATGCGGAGGGGTATGCTCGATTTTTTCAGTAGAAACGGTGATTGGGCTGCGGGCTGCTTTCAAGCTGTAAACCAACCCGAGGACATACAGCACGATCATAACGACTGCTACCCCAAGACTCATGACCTCGACTTTTAAGCTGACCGGGTTGCCAATAGCCGGGTAGAACAACGAAGGGATAATCAGCGCCACAACCGCCAGCAGCAGGAGGATGGAGTGATTGGAAATCTGGCGGCGGTCGAATTGCTGCAAGCCGTTTTTAAGGCCGCCGGCGATCATTGCTGCGCCCATCACCAACAGTAAATTGCCAATGATCGACCCGGTGATGGAGGCTTTCACCAGCTCAAGCAGCCCCGCCTTGATTGCGATGAGGGTAATAATCAGTTCAGCCGCATTGCCCAAGGTAGCGTTGAGCAAACCGCCAATTTTTGGGCCGGTATAAACCGCCAGGACCTCGGTGGCTTCGCCGATGTAACCTGCCATCGGAATAACCCCCAGAGCGGAGAAAATAAAGACGTAGATCATGCCCCAGTGTAGCCATTCAGCCACCATGGCCAATAAAAATGCCAGTAGTAAAAGCGTCAGCGGTTTCTTTATGATGTATGCAAGAATTTGGTTCAACGTTGACTCCGTTGAGGTATTATATCCGAATGCGCCTCGAGCCGGCAGTTGATCGTATGTTATAATTTCAGCAACATTCTTATGGACGAATCGAAAACCGTCACCCCCATCCTTGGCAATCGCTATCAGCTTATTCAAAACATCGGTAACGGTGGGATGGCTGTGGTTTACCACGCCCGCGATTTGATGTTGGAACGGCCGGTTGCCATTAAAGTGCTGCGTCAGGATTATTCCCGTAACGAAGCCTTCCGGGAGCGCTTTCGTTCAGAAGCCAAAGCGGCAGCCAACCTCTCGCACCCTAACATCGTCACCGTCCATGACTTTGGGTTTGATGCCGACCGGCTCTACCTTGTGATGGAGTACGTACCCGGCACCGATCTAAAAACCATCCTCAAAGAGCGCGTGCGTTTACCCATCGAGGAAGCGGTCAATATCATTATCCAGGCTGCGGCCGGAATTGGCTATGCGCATCGAGCGGGTCTAATCCATTGCGATGTCAAACCGCATAATATCCTGGTTACGCCAGACCACCGAGTGAAGGTAACTGATTTTGGTATTGCCCGTGCTATGGCGTCCATCCTGCCGGATGAAAAGCACGAAGTGGTCTGGGGCTCTCCTTTGTATTTCTCACCGGAACAAGCCTCTGGTGCTGCGCCCTCCCCGGCCTCGGATGTATACTCCCTTGGCGTGGTTTTATATGAGCTTATTACCGGAAGGCTGCCCTTTCACAGCAGCGATCCTGCTGAGTTGGCACGCATGCACCGCGAAGCCGTTCCCGTCCCCCCGCGTAAACTCAACCAGGACGTCCCTCTGGCGCTCGAGCAAATCGTCATGAAGGTGCTGGCCAAAGAACCTTCCGCCCGCTATCGCACAGCTGACCAGCTGGGCCGTGTCCTTTCGAGCTTCCTGCAGTCCATGGAAACTGTAAAGGTTACCCCGCTGCAAGACAGTGGTCCGATCGCGGTTTCTCGCTTGCAATCTACCTCAAATTCTAATGAGGTTAGTCTGCAACCAGTCCCCGAAAGTGGGGAAGCTGATGCTGAAGATGAAAGCATCAATATCGATTGGGGAACCACCGGGCTGGCTTTGGCCACGATTGTGGCGGTGGGCGGTTTAATCCCCTTCTGGCTGTGGATCTGGTTCACCTTCAATCCCCCCACCCCCTGAGATCAAATCTTCGCTCATGATTTTATCTGCTTCCATCCTCTCCGCTGATTTTACCGACCTGCGCGGCCAGATTCTTCAGGCTGAACAGGCTGGCGTGGATTGGATCCATGTGGATGTGATGGACGGTCATTTTGTGCCCAACATTACGATGGGCGCTTTCATGGTCGAAACCTGCAAACGCATCACCCGCCTGCCTCTGGATGTACATTTGATGATTGA
>CALMGN010000090.1 GCA_937863605.1 uncultured Anaerolineaceae bacterium | reverse complement strand
GCAGCCGGGCGAGCAGGTCAGGCGGGGAGTCGTATGCATACAACTTCCAGGTAAAGGGCAATTGGTTCGCTGTAAAAAAATCAATTTGGGCTTTGATTTCGGCATCCGCACTGGCCTCGGCAAGGTCGCTATATAAAACCGTGCTCATCCCGGGTGCCGGCCGGGTGAAGCGCACTACAGCGGCAGCACCTCTTTTACCATATCCGGGTAGGTAATATCCTGCCGCATTTGCCGCGTGAATTTGGACAAAATTCCCCTTGTATTCATTTAATCAATCCTCAGTCTTTAATACTTAATCTGAAGTTGATCGGGCTTTTGCTGATCTGCAACTTTCGTCTTATTATGCTAAGCTAATAGGTATCGACTGATCATAAATTGACCAAGGTGCCTTCATCATGAATAAGCGCAACACTGCATCATCAGACTCCACAGTAAACTGGGTAAATAATCATCACTGGGAATTGCTCCTGGTTTTTATTTTAATCATATCATTCTGCCTGGTTATGGTAAATCTAACCAATAGCGGTGCCAGTTATGACGAGCCATCGCTTTACGAATATTCTGATCGAATGGTGGACGCATATAAAAAGATGGCCTTCGGCGAAAGTATCGAGTCACTGTTTGATTTTTATATCATGGCATATTATGGGGCGGCATATCTCATCCTTGGACGTGTGCCATTGGCCTTGATCGGAATGTTTGCTCCTGGATTGGATACCTATAACGCCTGGCATCTGGTCAATTTTGCAACTTTCCTGCTTAGCTCCTGGCTGATTTTTCGCTTAACCCGCAGAATTGCTTCGAAACCAGCCGCGTTTTTCGCGGCTGTGTTGTACCTCACTCAGCCGCTTCTTTGGGGGCACGGGGTGATGAATCCTAAAGATGTCCCATTTATGGCCGCTTTCATTGCCACAATTGTGACCGGGCTGAAAATGGTCGATTTGTTCGACCAGTCAGCCACTGGCCTGGCGCGAGATACTCGAGCCGGATTCATTCATTGGAGTAAAACGAAAAAGATAGCAATGCTAATTCTTGTGATAATCGCTGTGATCCTATTGGTGGATCGAATCGGTGCGAATATCCTTTTTAAAGGAGTTGTCCATTCTGGATTGACCAAAGTTTTCAATGTGCCTGCTGGCCACTGGATGTATCCAATTTTGACGATGATCATCCCAAATTCCACAGCTGCGCCAATCGCAACGTACCTGTCCAAAGCAATACGATTGCTCAATCTAGTTGAACTTATCGTAATAATAGGAATCAGCCTTACCTGTGGAATATTCGTATGGCGTAAATCGAGCCCAAAAGCCAAGGCACTAATTCTTGCCGGAATTGTGTCGGGGTTAACGGTGGCGACTCGTGTAATAGGGCCAGCAGCTGCTGGATTGGTAACTTTTTACGCCTTCATGAAAAATAGTAAGCAAAGGTGGCAGCTTTCCGTTGGTTATGTTGCAGTTAACATGGTAGTAACCTATTTTGCCTGGCCTTTTTTATGGGGGAATCCAATTTTTAAATTCTTTGATAGCCTCAGGGTAATGGTTGCCTTTCCCTGGGATGGGACGGTACGATTTGAAGGCAGCAATTTCCTGGCAGGTGACTTGCCATTTTATTACCTTCCAAAATTGATTAGTATCCAATTTACCGTACCGCTGCTCGTATTGGCTTTGACTGGAACTTATCTTCTGATCAAAAAAGGTGTAAAGCAAGAACCTAAATGGGATACGGGCATAATTATGCTGATCTGGTTTTGGGCGCCGTTATTTATCGTTATGGCGCTTCAACCCAATAGTTATGATAACTTTCGCCAGTTCCTTTTCATCATTCCTCCTCTATTTGTTATGGCTGGAGTGGCAATTGACGCGATTGGCAGATTGGTACGGCAGCCTGGCTTGCGGGCAATCCTGGTTGGGGCCGGGCTTTTACCGGGGATTATCGCCGGGGTCTGGCTGCACCCCTATGAGTATGTGTATTACAACGCCCTGGTAGGCTGGACCGCCAGTGTAGAACGCCGCTATGAAACTGATTATTGGGGCACTAGCATGTGTGAAGCTGGCAGGTTTGTTTCTGACCAAACATCACAGTTGTCAGTGGTCGTTCTAAATGACGAAATATTAAGGCGGCTTTTTGAACGATGTTCGACACAAACCCTGGATATTCGATTGGACCCTGGCGAAACCCTGGGAATTACACCAGAATTTGCGGTATTTTTATCGCGGTTTGATCACGATCAAAACTATTACCGAGACCTGGGATCGCTTCTTGCCATCCAACGCGGGAAGACCATTTTCGCGGTTGTGAAGGGCATTCCATAATACAGCCCGCCTGAATAATATTCAGAATAAAAGTTTTAATTGCCCGGCCGGTGTTCGCCATTTTGACAGCCTGGAAATGCTACATTGAGACGTTCGTAATTCTTAGATTTTATTGACTTTTACTATCCAATTTGTTACTATTTAATCAG
>CALMGN010000089.1 GCA_937863605.1 uncultured Anaerolineaceae bacterium | reverse complement strand
GGGGATGTTATTCGAATCCCGTTGCCCGCTCTGAAATCTGGACACACACGGCTCCCCGGGAGGGGATGTTATTCGAATCCCGTTGCCCGCTCTGACTCCTCTCCCCGTTTTTTTTCGGGGAGAGGTTGGGTGAGGGGTCCCAATTATGTGTTTTCCGTACAGAACTCCGCTATCAAGGCTAACACCTCGGCTGGGTTATCAAAAACGTCCTGATTGGTAAACCGGATAACCCTTAGCCCTTGTTGCGCCAACCATTGCGTGCGATTTAGATCATAATCAATCTGGTCAAAATGAGTATCGCCATCGATTTCCACGACCACCCTGGCTTCAGCGCAATAAAAATCAACAATATAATTTCCAATTGGATGCTGACGCCTGAATTTGAGATTGTTTAATTGCCGATTGCGAAGAAACCTCCACAAGAGGCCTTCCGCTCCGGTTTGATCTACTCGTAGACCCTTCGCTCTATCTTTTATTTCATTCCTAAATCTTTCCATTAATACCCTCACCTAACCTCTCCCTACCAGGGAGAGGGAATGTGGCCTCACCTAACCCATATACTTTCTCACCACCCGCGGCAGCAGTCCGGTCGTGACCTCGTAGTTGATCGATCCTGCCAGGCGGCCAACTTCTTCCGCTGAGATGCAAGCGTCTCCCTGCCGGCCGATAAGCACCACCTCGTCATTCTGCTGCACGCCGGGGATGCCAGTCACATCAATCACAAATTGATCCATGCACACTCGCCCAATGATCGGTGCACGCTGACCGCGCACCAGCACCACGCCCTTATTCGACAAGATGCGGTGATAGCCGTCGCCGTACCCGACCGGGATCAGGGCTGCTGTTGTCGGCCGGTTGGTGACGAAGGTCCGTCCGTAGCTCACCCCCGCCCCAACCGGCAGATCGCGCACTCGGCTGACGGTGCTCTTGAGCGTCAGTGCGGGGTGCAGCTCAAACACCGGCTCCCACTCGGAAGACGGATTCATGCCGTACATGGCAATGCCTGGCCTGACCGCATTGTAATGCGCTTCGGGCAACTTCATAATTGTGGCACTGTTAGCGGCATGGATGATCGGGATTTCGATCCCGGCATTCTTGATCGTCGCAATGATCTGGTCAAAGGTCGTAATTTGCTGCCGCACCCAGGTTTGGTCGCTGGCATCGGCGGTGGCAAAATGGGTGAACAGCCCCTCCAGTTGGATGCCTGGTAGCGTCCGGGCTGCCTGCAGATACGGCAATACCTCGGCGGGAAACAGTCCGTAACGGCTCATGCCGGTGTCAACCTTAACGTGCACATTGACTGTGCTTCCCTGGGCAGAGGCTCGATCTGAAAGCGCCTGGACAAATTCCGCCGTGATGGTGCTGGGAGTCAAATTCCACTGCACGAATGCATCGGCGCCGGCCGGCGGGGTGTAGCCCATCACCAGTACCGGGGCTTCAATACCCGCCTGCCGCAGCTCAATGCCCTCGGTTAACCGGTGAACCGCCAACCGGGTAGCTCCAGCCTCCAAGGCTGCGCGGGCAACAGGCACCGCCCCATGCCCATAGGCATTGGCTTTAACCACTGCCATTACCTGAACGGTTGGTCCAACATGCCGGATAAACGACGTTACATTCTTGCGAATCGCTTCCAGATCAATTTCTGCCCAGGTAACCACGCCGTCGAGTGTATCCATAAAATATTCTCCCCAAAAGAGGGGTTTTGGCGTCTCGACCAAAACCCCTCACAACCAAAAATGTTGCTTCTTTATACCACCAGATGGATGAAATTAGCCGCCCAGATAGGCCTCGCGCACGCGGGTATCGTGCAGCAGTTCATCTCCGGTCCCACTAAAAGCGATGGTGCCTGTTTCCAGCACATAACCGCGCTGGGCCGTCCGCAGCGCCATGTTGGCATTCTGCTCCACTAACAGCACAGTGGTTCCGCTGGCATTGATTTCCTTAATCACCCGGAAAATCTCTCGTACCAGCACCGGGCTCAACCCCATCGATGGTTCATCCAGCAGCACCATCTGGCCACGGCTCATCAACGCCCGGCCGACCGCCAGCATTTGCTGTTCGCCGCCCGAAAGCGTGCCGCCTAGCTGGACCTTGCGTTCCTCCAAGCGCGGAAAGATGGCAAAAACCCGTTCGTAATCCTTGGCGACTTCTGCCTTATCCTTGCGCTGCCAGGTAGCCAACTTCAAGTTTTCCAGCACCGTCAGGCTGCCAAAAATGCCGCGGCCCTCTGGGACCTGGGCGATTCCCATTCCGACGATTTTGTCTGCTGGGATTTTCGCCAGGGAGGCGCCTTTAAACATGATATGACCGGTATAGGGAAGCATTCCCGAAATCGCCCGCAAAGTGGATGATTTTCCTGCCCCATTTGCGCCGATCAGAGTAACGATTTCACCTTCCATGACGTCAAAGCTGATGTTTTTCACCGCTTTGATGTTGCCGTACGAGACGCTCAAATCCTGGATCGAGAGGTAGGCGCCATTGCTCATTGATCACCTCCTTCGCCAAGATAGGCCTCGAGTACCTTGGGGTGCGCTCGTATTTCGGCTGGCAAGCCTTCGGCGATCGTCGCGCCAAAGTCCAATACCTTCAACCGCTCGCAAATGCCCATGACCAGCCGCATCTGGTGTTCGATGAGCAGGATGGTCAGGCCAAATTCCTTACGGACCCACAGGATGAACTCCATCAACTGTTCGATCTCGCGCGGGTTCATCCCAGCTGCCGGCTCATCCAAAAGCAGCAGCTTGGGACCAGTCGCTAGAGCACGGGCAATTTCCAACCGGCGCTGCGACCCGTAAGGCAGGTTTTTGGCCAGTTCATCGGCAAATTGGTCCAGTTTGAAGAACTCCAGCAGGTCGAGCGCTTTATTGGTATAGAGCTCTTCCTGTGCCCGGTAGCGGCCGATGTGGAGCAGCGACTCCCAGGATGAATACTTCAACCAGTTATAGTAAGCGATGCGGACATTGTCCAGCACTGTCAGATCTTTGAACAAGCGGATGTTCTGGAAAGTGCGCGCGATTCCCAACTGGGTAATCGCGTTCGGTTTTCTCCCCACCAGTTCCTGCCCATCGAGATGGATGCTGCCTTCGGTGGCTTTGTACACCCCGGTGATCAGGTTGAACACGGTTGTTTTTCCAGCCCCGTTCGGGCCAATGATGCCGACCAGTTCACCGGATTCCAGTTCCAGGTTGAAATCGGAAACTGCGCACAAGCCGCCAAAGTAATGCGTTACGTGATCAGCTCGTAGGAGTGCCACTCGACACCTCCTTTTTTCTTCGCCAGTATTTAATTGCATAGAGATCGAAGCCAGGGATTAACCAGCGGAACTCGCTCATCCCCATAATGCCGCGCGGCCTGAAAATCATCAACAACACCAACATCAACGGCATCAGCACCATACGCCACATACCGAACGGTCGTAAGACCTCCAGTAAAACAGTGTACGCGGTTGCGCCGAGAATCGACCCGGTTATCGAGCCGATCCCGCCCAGGTAAACCATGATGAGCACATCGGTCGATTTGAGAATGTCGAAGACTTTGGGACTGATAAATTGCAGGACGTGGGCAAACAGCGCCCCTGCAACCCCAGCAAAGAATGAACTGAGCGTGAATGCCAGTAATTTCACCTTGTTGGTATTGACGCCCATCAAATCGCTGGCAATTTCATCCTCGCGAATCGACTGGACGCCGCGTCCATAGTTGGAGTATACAAAATTGCGGATGACCAGGATTGCCAGAACCGTCCAGAAGAAGGTCCATGGGAGTGTGGTCAATTTTGCAATACCCGGGATACCGCGCGGACCGCCAATGGCCTCAATATTCTCGATGACCGATTTGACGATCATGTTGAACGCCAGAGTAACGATGGCCAGATAGTCACCCCGGGTTTTGAAGGACGGTACCGACACCAATAGGCCGACCAAGGCCGCGCCAATACCGCCTGCCAGAACTACCAACGGGAAGAAAGCTGCCAAAAGGTTTTCGGGAAGCAGCTTGGTAGTAAAAATGGCTGAAACATAAGCCCCAACCGCCATGAAGCCGGCATGTCCGACCGAGAACTCGCCCATATAGCCGTTGATCAGGTTCAAACTGGTAGTCAGGATAATGTTGATCCCGATATAGATGATGATAAGTTGTACATACTCATTAACCAGCCCAAACCGAGGGACCAAGATCGAGAGGATAAAACCAACTACCAGAACAATCGGGAAGACTTTTCGGTTATTTGCGATGCGGTCCCATTGCATTTTTAATTGCTGGACCAGCGCATGACCTTTGGATACAGGAGTGGATGATGGTGTGTTATCCATGATCATACCTTTTGGGGCCGGGGTTTACCCAGGATACCGTAGGGGCGGAAGATCAACAGCACCAGCAGCAGGGCAAACGCTACAAAATCGCGGTAGGTGGAGGGCATGAAGGCCGCCACCATGATCTCTACCGTGCCAAGGATGAACCCGCCGATCATTGCGCCGCGGATATTACCGATCCCGCCAACCACCGCCGAGATAAAGGCTTTCCATCCGATCATAATGCCCATATAAGGATCGATGACCGGAAACGCCAGCGCATACATCGTGCCAGCCGCAGCTCCAAGGCTGGTGCCGAGGGCAAAGGTGGCTGAAACAATGAGGTTGAGCGGTACGCCCATCAACGGGATTATGGCTTTATCCCAGGAGATTGCGCGCATCGCCATGCCAACCATAGTCTTGCGAACGATCAGGTCGAGCATGACCATCAAACCAATCGACAGCAGAATGATGATGATTTGCAGAGAAGATATAGACACCCCTGCAATATTCCAGGTAGTATTTTGAATAAGTGTCGGAATGTGCTGGGGGTAAGGATAAAACACCAACGTAAAGTTTTCGAGGAAAAGACCAACACCCAGCGCCGTAATTACCGCGGAAACGCGTGGAGCATTGCGCAGCGGGCGGTAAGCCACTCGCTCGATCAGCACTCCTAACAACCCCACCACGATCATGGAAACCACCAGGGTAGGGACGAAAGGAAGGCCAAGATAAACGGCTGCAATAAAGGTAAAAAATGCGCCCACCATAAAAAGATCGCCGTGGGCGAAGTTGATCATCGTCAAAATACCATAAACCATGGTATAGCCCAGCGCGATCAACGCATAAATGCTACCTAGCTGCAGCGCATTCAGTGATTGCTGGAAGAAATAGGTCATAAAACCGCCTTTATTTAAGAAATGTGACTCTCTCGCTGTGCGGTACAGCGAGAGAGTCAAAAAAAGTCGGCTATAGTTTACGGAGCCGCGTTGGCGAACCAGACGAATTTATCGCCTTTGACTTGCAAAATTACTGCGCTCTTAACCGGGTCGCCAGAGCCGGATTCAAACGCCATGTTACCGGTGACGCCTTCGTAATTCGTGATCATCGCCATGCCGGCGCGGACAGATTCGCGGTCAACCTTCCCGGCGGCCTTCAATGCATTCCACAGCAGCCCAAAGGAATCATAGGTCAGGGCTGCAACATCATCCGGGGTGTTGCCATAGGTGGTTTTGTAGGATTCGATGAATTTAGTGGCAACAGGAGTGGCAGCATCAGCAGCATAGTGGGTGCTGAAGAAGTAGCCTTCGCACTCGGCGCCGCACAAGGTGATCAGTTCAGAACTGCCCCAGGAGTCAGAACCAAGGAACGGGACGGTGATGCCCAGGCGGTGCGCCTGCTGGATCTGCAGCGGAACTTCACTGTAGTAGTTGGGCAGGAAAATCACCTCTGGAGCTGCTTCTTTAATCTTGGTCAGTTGAGCTGAGAAGTCTTTGTCGCCTGTGGTATAGGTCTCAAAAGCCACAACGGTACCACCGTTCTCTTCGAAGGTTGCCTTGAAGAATTCGGCAATACCCTTGTTGTAATCCGAGGCTACATCATACAGGACAGCAGCTTTTTTAGCGTTCAGGTTGTCCAAAGCAAATTTAGCGACCACACGACCCTGGAACGGGTCGATGAAAGCGGCGCGGAAGACATATTGCTTCGGCTCAGTGGTGTCGCCCTTCAGGGTGGTCTTCGGGTTGGTTGACCACGGGCTGATCAGCACGACCTTCGAGCTTTCAGCAATTTCAGAGGCCGGAATTGCATAGCGGCTGGCATTGGGTCCGATGATGGCGACCACATTTTGCTGGGTGATCAATTTCGACGCAGCCGAGGCAGATTGATCCGCTTTGCCGGCATTATCTTCGATGAACAGTTCAATCTTATAGGTCTTGCCGCCAACCTCTAGGCCGCCAGCGTCATTAATTTCTTTGACTGCCAGCTCAGCGGCATTCTTGCAGGAAGCGCCAACAGCAGGGATATCCCCCGTCAGTTCAGCAACCACGCCCACCTTGATGACGTCACCCTCGGCACTCGTGCCGCAGGCAGCCAGCAGCATGCTGGCAATGATCATGACTACAAAAATCAGAGTACCCTTCTTCATAATATTCTCCTCTTTTGAAAAGTACTTACGATTTGCCTCCAATGATCGTACACAAACTCTATTTTTGCTTGACCACCTCCGTGATGCTAGCTAAATTTCCGTTCCAGTGGAACGGTGAGCCTTACGGGTAGTTTTAATGGAAACGCAAAAGAAGCGCCTGGCAGCTTTTCAAACTGAGACTCTTCACCCGTACAAAATGGAAATAATCATCCGAAAATGGAACAGGAATCTGAAATACCGTGCTAGTTTTCAAAAGACAATCCTGCGGGTCACCTGGTCGATTGAGAGCAGTATTGTGTGTGACGGCAGCCAAAGAAAATCATCTATGAAGGATGGCTACCTCGAAATAACCGGTATTTTATTTATAAAGTTAAGTGTAATGGGGATTGGTGCGATGCATGCGCTCATCGCAGCGAGGCTGCTGGTTTCATCAACTTAAATCCAGCATTAAAATACTATAGCATGGAATGGTCATTTTACAAGTTCAACAAAATCACTAATTTTACAAATATTTATCACTTAACGGGTCATGTTTGTGAATTATTTAACTATTTAACGGCTGATGGCTGGGATAAGCACAGTATAAATTGCCTGGTAAGCCAGGTGTTCCGACTGCGCGGTTGCGTTGATGACCCCGCCAAAAACATGAATATAATTGCCGATGGCTGCAAGTCCCGGCTGATTGCCGATCGGAACGGGCGGGAGGTCCAAAATCTCCCATCGGTCCTGGTTTTCATCGTAACGCAGGATGGGCAGCCCACCCTCCTGCTGCGTTGAACTCCCTCCGGCAAGGTACAGGCTTTCAGCCAATGCAACCAGGCTAAACCCTGCGCGGTTTTCCAGCGGTCCAGAGCGCGATTCCCAGGCAGCTTCACCGGAGGTTTCGCGCTGCGGGTAATACGCCAGCATATCGGTTAATGGACCCTGCGCATTAACACCCCCGGCGAGCATGATCTTGGTGCCAAGAACACCCGCAGAACCGAAAGCGCGCGGCGTGGCCATGGGTTGATGCTCCTGCCAGGAATTCTCCCCAGGGTCGTAAACGAATACCCGGGCAGAATAGGCGGCACCGTCCCAGCCGCCGAACACGTACAACTGCCCCTCAAAGGATGCCAGAGCGTACCCGCTCAAAGCGATCGGCAAAGGTTTGGCCTGCTCCCACTGGTCAGAACGCGGATCGTACACTTCCAGCACCTCGACCGGTTTGCCATCCAATCCAAGGCCGCCGGGAATATATATCTTTTCACCGAGGAGTACCGCTCCCGTATCGGTTACTGGGGTCGGTTTGGCTGATTTTTCCTGCCACTGATCACCTTCAACCCGATACGCGCTGACCATGCCGCTGATTTGACCACCGCGCTGCCCGCCAATTAGAAAAACTGTGCCTTCATAGCTGGCGATTGCCATGCCAAAACCGCTCTCTGACAAGTCTTGATGGGAAAGCCAGCGAGACGGCGGCGTGGCTGCCGCTTGTTTGATCTGACCTTGTGGGTTGGTTGGGGAACGGATGGCAAAAAATACCACCATAATCAGGATTAAGGCAGCGCCAACCGCGAGAAAAACCCATAAACCCCGGCGGCGCGGTGCGGGTAGCAGGGACGGGATACCTTCCGGTGAAGTTCGGTCGAATACAGCAGGTTGACTTTCGCCTTCGTGTCGGATCAACCCGGTCCGCATGGCATACAGGGTCGCCTCGGTCCGAGAGACAACATCAATTTTCGCAAAAATATTTCGCAGGTGAACCTTCACCGTGTTAGGACTGATGACCAACCGGGTGGCAATCTCTTTGTTGCTGGCTCCGGTGGCAACGAGCTTCAATATTTCTAATTCGCGTTCACTCAGTCCGTTTTCTACAACCATCATGTCCCTAAATGGAAATATGAATTTCCGCCCCCTCCCAACCGGTAGCCTTTCATTGAATGCTTCCGTCCCGGGATCAGGTAAATTATATACCATACACCCGTGCACGATTCGTGCTTTACAATCGCAGATAATTGCTCTCTTTTTGATGGGTGGGTCGGAGGTGTAGAAAAGTAAGGGCATGAGGATTTTTCCGACGGAGAGAATAATCCCGGAATCTCGTGCCCCGGGTTTTTACCATCCGATAGGGAAATGGCATATTCCCATTTGTCAGGAATGACCGGAAGGCTCGAAATCCGGACTTGCTTGGGCAAACCACTATGCTTTGACCCGAACCGTTCAGGGTGAGTTCGGTCCGTTCCTTCCGTCAGGCTGATAGCTTGGGTCAAACGCAACCTCAGATCAGGTCTAAACTGCGTTTTTTACCCATTATTGATCTTGTTCAAACATTGTTAATGCATTGCAGTTTACCTGCTTACCCCATAAAAAAGGGTAAAAAGGAAATCTGTAACTTGTAAACCGCTTTCATTCCCTATAAACTTTAACTGTAAAGATTGGCAGGCTAAAATTATCTTCCTGGGCTGCCGCTTTGCCAGGGGCTCTATCACACCACTTTACCCATACCCTAATTGCCAAATTTCTATAGGTCGATTTTGAAGGATACCTCATCCAACTCCCGTCGTCGGTATTTCGCGTTTCTGGTGAAATCTTTCACGATCTGGAATCCCAAAGGAAAGAGAGGTGATGCCAGTACTCAACAACATGCGCCTGGTAAGTGGCTCGACTGTAATAAATCCCTTAACCCGTTTTTAAACCGATTTAGGAGGAGCAAATGAAGTACGCAAAGCTGTTCCTGGTCACCATACTGGTGATCTTGTTAGCTGCACAATGTGCCCCGGCCGCTGCGACCCCCGCACCTGAAGCCACTGGGAGCGAGCTGCCGTTGTTCTACGGCGCCTATGCCACCCCCATCGAAGAGCCCTGGGACGGCGTGATCCATGCCGCTCTGCAGAAAGCCGCCGCTGATGGCAAAATTCGCTACGAGTTCACCGATGACATCGGTTACGCTGGCGATATGGAACGTGTTCTGCGCGAGATCGCTGAAAACCAGAAACCCGCTGCCATCCTTGGCGATGCCTTCGGCAACGAAGAAGCTGTCCGCCGCGTAGCAGTTGAATACCCTGAAATTGCCTTCGCCTTTGGCTCCGGCCTTGGCCCGGCAGAACCTAACATGGCTGTCTTCGACAACTGGATTCATGAGCCTGGTTACCTCTCTGGCATGATCGCTGGCGGCGTTACCAAGTCAGGTGTTATCGGTGTCGTTGGCGGTTACCCGGTTCCCGAAGTGAACCGCATCGTCAATGCTTTCATTGACGGCGCAAAAGCTGTCAATCCTGAAGCCAAGGTCATCGTAACCTTTATCAACAGCTGGTTTGACCCGGCTGCTGCCAAGGAAGCTGCCCTGGCCCAGGTGGATGCAGGCGCAGACGTGCTCTTCGCTGAGCGCTTTGGCGTCATCGATGCCGCCAAGGAAAAGGGTCTGCTGGCCTTCGGTAATATGAGCGACCAGAACTCCCTCGCTCCCGAGACCGTAATCACCGGCCCCGTCTGGAACATGACCCCGACCATTGAATACTTGATTGCCCAGGTTAACGCCGGCACGTTCACCGGTATGGACCTGAAAGACTTCTCAATGGTCTCCAAAGGCGGCGCTTTCCTTGCCGATTTCCACGGCATGGATGCCAAGATCCCCGCTGAGGTTCTGGCCAAGGTCAAGGAAACCGAGCAGCAGATTAAAGACGGCCTTTTCCGCGTCGACATCAAAGAAGAACCCCCGGTATCGGATTAGTGCGAAAATCCCACCTGACTCATTTCTTCGAGCAGGTGGTTTTTTCTAGGGCAACACCCTTTCTAAATACCTCGTTTTCCCCCTTCGGTAAACCGAAGGGGGAAAACCCCTGGAGAAAAAATGTACATTGTAGACATGCTCGGGATCACCAAAACATTTGGTGAACTGGTTGCCAACGACAATGTGGATTTCCAGTTACGCAAAGGCGAGATTCATGCGCTGCTTGGCGAGAACGGCGCAGGTAAGACAACGCTTATGCGCATCCTTTACGGACTCTACCGCCCTGATACAGGGGTCATCAAGGTCGGTGAGCAGCCTGTTGAAATTCACTCCCCTAAAGATGCCATAGCCAATGGGATTGGCATGGTCACCCAGCACTTTGCTCTGGTTCCACCCTTAAGTGTTGCAGAGAATGTTGTGCTCGGAAATACGGATGGCTTCGTTGTCAATCGGGCTGCCATAGAAGAAAAAGTGGGAGCTGCCGCCAGACGTTTTGGGATCGAAATCGATCCGAAAGCGCTGGTACGGCATTTGGCTGTCGGCCAACGCCAACGCGTTGAAATCTTGAAAGCGCTGTATCGGAATGCCCGTGTACTAATTTTGGATGAGCCAACTGCAGTGCTGGTTCCGCAAGAAGTGGACGCACTGTTCGAAACATTAAACCGGTTGAAAGCAGATGGATTATCGGTTATTTTTATTAGCCATAAACTGCACGAAGTGACCCAGATTACCGATCGGGTTACCGTCCTGCGGGATGGAAAATTAATCGGCACCGTGGATACCAGCGGCATAAGCCAGAGTCAACTGGCAGCCATGATGGTCGGCCGTGAAACCTTTGGCGTCACCCGTAAAGGCGAACAACACGAGCAGCAGCCGGTCACATTGCGGATCCAGAATTTGTGCGCAAAAAACGACCAGGGCATGCTTGCATTAACCAATATCTGTATTGATGTAAAAGCCGGCGAGATTTTAGGAATCGCCGGAGTCGGGGGCAATGGCCAAAAAGAACTGGCCGAAACGCTCTGCGGCGTCCGTGATTGCGCCAGCGGCAGTATCCAACTGGAGGGCAAGGAACTGATTGGCAAGACCCCGGCCGGATTCACACAGGCAGGCGTTGGCCGCATTCCGGAAGACCGCCACGAAGGCATGGTTGGCGACCTGACAGTTACCGAGAATCTGGCGTTGGAACATCTCAATGAATACACTCGCAGCGGCGTCCTCGACCATAAAGCCACCCGCCGCCAGGCAGAGGAATTAATTCATCAGTTCCAGATCAAAGCCCGTCCGAATGATCCCGTCCGCACCCTGTCCGGCGGGAATATGCAGAAAGTTCTGCTGGCGCGCGTCCTTTCGCGCAACCCTAAAGCGGTTATCGTCCCGCAGCCGACCCGCGGGCTGGATGTTGGCGCCACGGATTATGTCCGCCAACAGTTGCTGGAACAGCGCGACCGCGGAGCTGCCGTCCTGCTCATCTCGGAAGATTTGGATGAAATTCTGGCGCTTTCCGACCGCATCGCCGTCATTTATGAGGGTGAAATCGTTGGAATCCTGCCAGCCGCTGAAGCCACGCCTGAACGACTCGGTCTATTGATGTCAGGCGCAATCAAGGAGCATTAACGGCATGGAAACATCACGACCAAGACTCCGTTTTGTTAAAACTGATAACCCGCCGGTCTGGGTACGACCCTTAATCCCCGTACTCGCACTGGTTGTTACCTTTATCCTGACTTCAGGTCTCATCATCTGGGCCAGCGCCAGTCCTTTTGAGACCTACTATCATTTCCTGATTTCGCCGCTCACCACCAGAGTATCCGCGTTGGAGATACTGGTTAAAGCCACCCCGCTGATGCTCACTGGCGCAGCCGTGACCTTCGCCTTCGCCGCCGGCTACTACAACATCGGCGCGGAAGGCCAGCTGTTTGCCGGCGCGATTGCTGCTGCCGGTCTGGGCGTGGCGATGAAAGAGATCCCAGCGGTCATCACCATCCCTTCCATTGTAATCGCCGGGTTTGCCGCTGGCATGGCATGGGCAGCGATACCAGCTTTGCTAAAGGTCAAGCTGCAAGTCGATGAAGTCGTGACCACCCTGCTATTGAACTCGGTCATGGGCTTTATCGTCAGCGCATTGCTGAACGGTCCGTGGCGCGACCCGAATTCAGGCTGGCCGCAATCGCCAGAAATTGGCGCCAGCGCGATTTTCTTTAAGCTGATCCCCCGCTCGCGGCTAAACTTGGGCTTCGTGATCGGTTTACTCGTCATCCTTGTACTGTGGTTTGTGCTCACCCGCACCTCCTTCGGGCTAAAAATGCGGGCTGTCGGACTGGGTAAACCCGCGGCACGTTTTGCGGGCATCCATGTCGGCCGGACGACCCTGATTGCGGCCCTGGTTAGCGGCGGTATCGCTGGCATTGCCGGTGTGGCTGAAGTTGCGGGCATTCAATATCACCTGATTGGCGATCTCTCGGCCGGGTATGGATACACCGGCATTATCATCGCCACTCTAGGGTCGCTCAACGCTGTCGGAGTTTTTATTGCCTCCCTGTTCTTTGGATTAGTCGATGCAGGCGCGCAAACCGTCAGCCGGGTGCTTGGCGTTCCGGTTTACCTGGGCGAAATAACCCAGGCGACCATGCTGCTCGTGGCACTTGGCTTCTTCTTGCTCCAACGCTACCGCCTGCGGAGGATGTGATGGAAATCTTCTTAGTAAACCTCATTGGCGCGACTTTACGCGTCTCCACACCCATCTTGCTGGCAGCCATTGGCGAGACGTACGCGGAACGCGCAGGGGTCTTGAATCTCGGTATCGAAGGCACCATGTTCTTTGGCGCATTTATCGGTTTCTTTGCTGCGGATAAATCCGGTTCGCTGTGGCTGGGATTTTTGGTCGCAGTGCTCAGCGGGGTGGTTTTTGGCCTGCTGATGGCGCTGCTCACGGTTACCCTGGGCGTCAATCAGCATGTTTCGGGTCTGGGGATCACGATGTTATGCACCGGACTTTCCCTGTTTGCTTTCCGCTTGAATTACGGCGGACGCTCCATTCCCCCGTCCATCGAGTCCTTCCCGCAGCTGGCGCCCTTCAAGAATATTCCCTGGCTCAACACGCTTACCGAACAGTACCTTTTTACCTACATCACCTTTCTGGTAATTGTGCCGCTAGCCTGGTGGCTGCTCTACCGCACCAGCTTTGGTCTGAAAATCCGCTCGGTGGGTGAAAACCCGGAAGCCGCCGACGCAGCTGGCGTCAATGTGTTCGCGGTGCGCTATGCTGCACTGGCAATCGGCGGCGGGTTGATGGCAGCCGGCGGTGCATTCCTCTCGCTGGCTCAGCTGGGTGCCTTCACCCACGGCATCATCGCCGGACGGGGGTGGGTGGCGATTGCCATCGTCATCTTCGGCAACTGGAACCCGGTGCGCGCCATGTGGGGCGCCCTGATCTTCGGCGGCACTTCTGCGCTGCAGCTGCGTTTGCAGACCATGGGTCTGCAACTGCCCATCCCTTATGAGACCTTTTTGGCCCTCCCCTATATCGTTACCATCATCGCCCTGGTTCTGGCAGGCCGCAATGCTTCATATCCGGCAGCCCTGCTTAAACCCTACCGGCGTGAGTAGGGCATTAACTGTTTAGTTCCGACTGTTTTTAGCAGAAACAAAAGGAGTTCGGCTATGGAATATAAATATGTAGGTAAAAGTTATATCCGGCCGGATGCCATCAGCAAAGTGACTGGTAAAGCCGTTTACCTGGATGACATCCGCCTGCCTGGCATGCTGCATGCCGCCATTCTGCGTCCGCAGTACGCCCACGCCAAAATCCTCAGCATCGACACGTCCGAAGCGGAGAAATGCCCGGGGGTGGTCAAAGTGGTCACAGGAAAAGGCTGCACCTTCCATTACGGCGACAATATCCGCGACCTGGTGCCGATGGCGGATGAAAAAGTCCATTACATCGGCGAACCGGTGGCGGCGGTGGTTGCCGACACCCCCAAACACGCCAGGGATGCCCTGGCCAAAATCTATGTCACTTACGACCCGCTGCCGGTGTACATCGACGCCCGCCAGGCGATGAGCGAAGATGCGGTCGTCATTCACGAGGATATGGACAAAATTTGGACTTTGCCAACGCTCAAGCTGATGCCCGGCACCAATATCGCCAATGTATACCAGGTGCGCAAAGGACGCTCCGCAGACGGCTTTGACGAGGCTGAAGTGGTGCTGGAAGGCGAGTTCAATTATCCTTTCGCCTCCTGCGCCGCCATCGAACCCCACGGCTCGATCGTCTGGTTCAAGGAAGACAAGACCATTGAAGTGTGGTCCTCCTCGATCTGCCCGTTTATCGTGCGTGACGACCTGGCCAACTCCTACGGCGTGCCGGCCTCCGATGTGCGCGTGCATATCCCGGATATCGGCGGCTGCTTCGGCTACAAGTCCGACGTCACCGTCGAGCAGACCATCGCCTGGATTGCCAGCTTTGTGCCCGGACGCCCGGTTAAATGGGTTTCCTCGCGCGAGGAAGATTTCACCAGCACGCTGATCGGCCACGGCATTCGCACCCAGATGAAAATCGGCGCCAAAAAGGACGGCAAACTGGTCGCGCTGCAGGTCAAAGTGCTGCATTCCACCGGCGCCTACGCCGACACCGGCGTCAACGTCACCATGGCAGCCACCCACAACTCGACCGGGCCGTATGAATTCGATCACTGCGACCTGACCGGCTACACGGTATACACCAACACCACCCCGGTGGGCGCTTTCCGCGGCTACGGTCACCAGGAAGTGCATCTGGCCATCGAGCGCATGATGGAAATGCTGGCCCGCAAGCTCAAGATGGACCCCTTTGCCCTGCGCTCGAAAAACTACCTGCGCGAAGGCAGCGTCAACGCGCTGGGCGAGCACATGTGGAAGTTCAACGGCGACGTTGCCACCGCCGCCGCCCGCGTCCAGGACATGGTCTTTGGCCACGACAAACCAAAGGAAGACGATACTTATTATTACGGGCGGGGATTCGCGGCCGTAATGAAATCGCCCAAGGGCGCGCCCTTTTCCACCAAGGGCTGCTACATGAAGATGAACACCGACGGCAGCGTCAACATCAACATGGGCGGCGCTGAGGTCGGCCAGGGGCTGCGCACAGTTGTACGCCAAATCGCAGCCGAAGCCCTCAAGATCGCGCCGGAAAAAGTGCGGGTTTACACCGAGCTGGATACCCAGTTCTCGCCCTACGAATGGCAGACCATCGGCTCGATGTTCACCATGCAGGGCGGGCGGGCGATCGTGCGGGCTGCCGACAAGCTGATCTCGGTGCTCAAAAACACGGCCGCCCAGGTACTCAAAACCGACGCCGATTATCTGGAATACGACGGCGAATTCATTTATTTGAAAGCTGATCCCTTCATCCGGGTTCCGGTGACCGATCTGGCTCGCGGCTACATCACCGAGGACGGCATCACCATCGGCGACCTGGCCCAGGCGGTATCCGATGCGCGCCTGCCGCGTTACGCCTCCCCGGATAAAAACGGTCAAGGTCCGCTGGGCGTCACCTACACCTTTGGGGCGCAGGGCGCTGAGATCCGCATCGAAAAGAAAACCGGCAAGGTCCTGGTAGATCACTTCGCGTCCGTATTTGACGTTGGCCAGGTGATCAACCCGCTGCAAATTCGCGGTTCGGTACTCGGGGGGGTGAATATCGGTATTGGGGCTACCCTGTACGAAGAAGTTATCTTCGACGAGGACGGGAAAATCACCAATCCTCAGTATTTCCAATACCATATCCCCACCTATAAAGAAATGCCGAAACAGACCATCGAATTCCTCGAAACCCCCGACCCGATCGGCGCTTTTGGCGCCCGCGGGATTGGCGAGCATTCGGTGCTAGGCCCGGCTCCGGCGATTCTGAACGCAATATACGATGCAACCGGAGTGGATTTCTGTGAAATCCCGGTGACCCCTGAAAAAATGAAAAAAGCGCTCGAGGCGCTGAAGGAGTACGCATAATGGCTGAAAAAATTGCTTTCACGATCAACGGGCAGCCGCGCAGCGTGGAAGTTGAACCCGACATGATGTTGATCGACGTCATCCGTGACGTGCTGGACTTGACCGGCACCAAACACGGCTGCGACAATGCCACCTGCGGTACCTGCATGGTGATTCTCAACGGGCGGGCCGTCAAAAGCTGCAATACCGTGGTCACCAAAGCGGCTGGTGCTGAAATTACCACGGTCGAGGGCCTGGCAAAAGGGATGGAACTGCACCCTGTGCAAACCGCCATCGCTGAATCCGGCGCAGTCCAGTGCGGTTTCTGCACCCCCGGCATCGTCATCGAACTGGTGGCGATGCTCAACAGCAAACCCAATGCCAGCGAACAGGAATTGACCAACGCGCTCAATAAACACCTGTGCCGCTGCACCGGTTACGAACCGATCCGTGACGGTGCGCTGATTGCCCAAAAAGTGGTGCAGGAACGCGCCGCTGAAAAAGCATAAGTCACCTGAGAGCCGCTCCACCGGACTGTTGGATGGAGCGGCCTTAACAATCTTCTAAAAATACCTATTCAGTCTTCGGAGGGAAGCCATGCAGTACGACGTTCTGATCACGAATGCAAAAACGCGCTTTTCCGGGGGGAAAACGCTCCAGATCGCATTGAAAGACGGCAAGGTTGCCAAAATCGCTGATAAAGTGGAGGGTGCGGCTGCCAAAACGGTGGACGCCGGCGGGCACCTGGTAACCGAATCCTTCGTCAACGGGCACCTGCATCTGTGCAAGGTGTACACCCTGGCGATGATGGATGATGCTGCCATCGCAGCTTACACCGGCGAATCGATGGGCGGGGCCATGACCGCTATCGAGCTGGCTGCCACGGTCAAAGAGCAATACGACGAAAAATGGATCATCGAAAACGTGCGCAAGGCGCTCGACCTGGCGGTGAAGTTTGGCAACACCCACATCCGTGCCTTTGCCGATACCGACACCAAAGCCCGTCTGGAGGGCGTCAAAGCCCTGCTGCGCGCCCGCGAGGAGTACAAGGACAGAGTAACCCTCCAGGTAGTGGCATTCCCGCAGGACGGCGTTGTGCGCGATCCGGGCGCCGAGGAATACATCGAAGAAGCGTTGAAGTTAGGCGCTGATGTCGTCGGCGGCATCCCGTGGATCGAGTACACCGACGCCGATGCCCAGGAACACATCGACCGCATGTTTGCGCTGGCCAAAAAGTACAACAAAGACGTTTCGATGCTGATCGACGACGCCGGCGACCCGACCCTCAAGACGCTGGAGATGCTGGCGGTCACCACCATCCGCGAAGGTTGGGAAGGGCGCGTCACCGCGCAGCACTCGCGCGCCATGGCGCTCTATCCGGAACCCTACTACCGCAAGATCGAGTACCTGCTCAAGCGTGCCAACATCGGCGTGGTTTCCGACCCGCAAACCGGTCCGCTGTACGCCCGGGTCAAGTCGCTGTACAAGGCCGGGGTGCGCATCGCGCTCGGTCAGGACGACATCGCCGACGCCTACTACCCCTTTGGGCGCAACAACATGCTCGAGGTGGCTTTCCTGGCGGCGCATTTGATGTGGATGACCCACCGCGACGAAATGGAAATCCTGTACGACCTGATCACCACTAACGCGGCTGAGGCGCTCAACGTCAGCGGACACAAACTGGTGGAAGGCGGCAATGCCGACCTGGTGGTGCTGAATGCCAATTCGGTGTGGGAAGCGCTCTGGAGCCATGAAGCCCCGCTGCATGTCTTCAAGAACGGTGTGGAGATTACCGCGATATAATTAGTTTAAGATTGGCGTGGGATAAATTGGTAGGGGCGGCTCGCGAGCCGCCCCTACAATGCAAACGAACATTATGCATGTATGATGATATAATTCACCCACGCTTGGGGCCCGTAGCTCAGCGGCAGAGCGCGCGGCTCATAACCGCTTGGTCGATGGTTCGAATCCATCCGGGCCCACAATACCAATCAAAACGGGTGGTCTTTCGACCACCCGTTTTTCGCATCCACTACATTTTACGGCAGCTTTACAATCCTGCTTTCCACAAACGCTGAGACCGGCGAGTGAAGGCCGATGTAATCCACCGTCACCTGCATCAGGTCGTCACCGGGCTGCAGCACGTTGGTGCCGGCAGCAAAGGCCGTGTAGCCGTCGCCGCCGGTCCACATGAAGTCATTGGTCACCAGGCGGATACTGTCGCCGGTTCCAAGCAGCGTCAGCGGACCGGCAACCGGTCCCTTCCAGACGTTATCCACCACCGCGGTTGTGCCATTGCAGTGGAACTCAACTTTCAAGCCCGAGACCTGCGGGAAGCGGCCGGTGGAAATGGCCGAATTACAGACTGGGCTAAACCCGTTGGTGAACGCTTCAACCAGCTTATCATAGGTCAGGGTGAAGATGACCGTGCGGTTGCCAAACGGCAGCACCGAGAACACCTCGCCCCAGGTGATTTCGCCGACAGCTTCACCGGCGCTGGGGGGAGTCATATTCAGGTCAGCGCGCAGGCCGCCCGAATTGGTGTAGGCTGCGTCGATGCCGGGGTATTTCTCCAGCATGGCATCCGTCACCATGTTGCCCATGGCGGACTCGTTCAAGCGAGTTGGGTCACGTTTGATGTCAACCGATTGCGTACCAATCACCTGGTTGCGCAACACGGCGGTTTCAGCATTGGCTGCATCAACAATCGCTTTCACATCCGGGTCCTGGGCGACACCCAGGTTCCAGGCGGTGCGGTTGGCGCCGCCTGCCCAGACCACATCCCCACCGGTGACCATCAGTTGGGTGACCGAATAGGTCGCTCCAGCATTCAGGCCCTCGGTGACCAGGATATTACCAACCATCAGGTTGGAGACTTTATGGGTATGCCCGGCCAGGATCATATCGACGGATGTACCCTGCAAGTCTTCGGCAATATCCACGATGGGTCCAGCCCAGTCCACAGCGGGGTTGCCATCGATGGCGTTCGCCCCGAGGGCAGTCCCTTCGTGGATGACCACCACCTGCACGCGCACGCCCATGCGGGTCAACCAGCGGGATTCAGTTTTGATGCGCTCTACCGCCGGCAGGAAGCTTAATCCCGCCGTCGCGCCGGCTGAAACCAGTTCAGGCGTAGTTTCCAGCGCTGCGCCGATCACCCCGACCTTCACGCCGTTGACATTGAATATCTTGCTGGTATGCACCCAACTGGGGGTTAAACCGGTAGCTGCATCCACAATGTTGACGGCCAGGAAGGGGAAGTCGGCGCGCGCCTGGTGAGCCAGTAAGCGGGTCAACCCATAATCAAACTCATGGTTGCCGTAAGCGGTGGCATCCATGCCCCAGGCGTTCTCAACATCGATGGCCGGCATATCCTGCAGCAGCCCTGAGTTGGCTGGCGAAGCGCCGACATTATCACCAGCGGCCAGCAGCAGAGCCGGGCCAGGTAGAGCAGCCGCATCCTCGGCAAACAGCGTCCCAAGGTAAGCTGCGCCGCCGGCAGCGATATTCTTGCCGTCCTGGGAAAGTGTAATCGGGTCAAGCTGCCCATGGTAATCGTTCAATCCCAGGATCGTGACTTTCTTCAAGCGGCTGCCGCCGTTGAAAATCTCGGTCAAAACCCGCCCCTGAGACTGCTGCGGCTCCGGCACCTTCAGCAAGAAAGCAATGGTTGGCGCCAGGTCAATGGTGCGCAGATTATCAAACATCCCCTGCGTGATGTTAGTGCCGCCAGCAAAGAACGCCGCCCGCATGTTGACATTCGCGTCCAGGTTCTGCACGTCCGGGATATACCCGTGCTGCCCAAAGAAGGCTGAAAGCGCAACCAGCGTCCCGGGAGTAGCCGCATCGAACTGATACGGCGGGTAAGCAAAAGCCACCACATCGCCGGTGCGGGTCGGATGCGCCATGTTGGCAGTGCTGTCTGGTCCGTTGGGGATATAACGCGCTTCAGCTTTGGTGAAGACACGGTCGATGACCGTCCAATCTTCGGGGGCAGCGTCTCCGGTCCAGTCATTGGGATCCGTCAGATTGGCGTAGGCAGCTTTAATGGCTGCAACCGTGGCCATTTCTTGATCAGCCGCGATCTGTGTGAAACTACTACTAACCGGATCACGCCCTGCCAGGTTAAGGTAAATCTGCACCGTACCGCCAGCCCAGCAGGCCTTGGCCTTGCCGATGGTCTCACCGGTAGCCGGGCGGCAGTTGGATGTTTGCGGTTTGGAAAGCAGCCCAAGATCCACCAGCACCTTGCTGGCATCGATCGCCAGGAACTGCGGCGCAAAACCGTGATCCGATGACATGAAGGTCGTGACCTTCTTGGGCATGAAGGATTGGATCAGCGCCAGGGTCTTGTCGGCGCCGCTGTAAGCCCGCGCCAGATAGCCCTCGCGTTCTGCAACCAATCCGTCCGGCGTTCCATTGACCTGAACATCGTCATAAGCCGGATTCGGGTCGCCGTTGGGGAGAACCTCCGTCACCAGTGATAGGAACTGGTGTTGGAACTCATCTGTCACCGGGTAACCGGCTAAAACCAGATCAGGTTCATATTTCTGCATAATGTATTCAATGACCGGGTGATAGGCTGTTTCCCAGGCCAATCCTTGTTCGACATAGGTGTCTTCCGAGACGATGCCTGCCTCAAGGATCGCGTAATCCGCTGCGGTCGATGGCGGGAACATTTGGGCGACAAACTCTGCGAAATCACCGGTGAAGCCGGGTTCACCCGGCCAGTCAGGCCAGGAGGCAATCGTGCGCGCCACCGAGGTATGGAACAGACGCACCATGGATAGGTCGGGGGTTAATTCTTCCACCTTGAGCAGGAATCCGGCGGTTTTTCCAGCCAGCGATCCGCCAACAATCGCAACCTTAACTGCGCCCCACTCGCCTTTTTCAAGAGTAGCCACCGCATTTGCGCCATCCTTGGTCGGCGAGAACAGAACCAGGTCGTAGTTAACAATCTCGTCATCAGTGGAATCGTAAATATAGGCGTTTAGTCCATATTTGTCCGCACCAAAATCGAGCACCCTCAGGTGCATTTCTTTGGCCAGGGAATAGCTGACGGGAACGTTCGTCCACCCCGCTGCATCCGTCGGGGCTGCGCCTGGATACGCCGCCTGCCCGGCAAACCCTGCTGGATGATCGAATTGGAGCCCGAAAGCGGCAATAAAATTCGGGAGATCGGTCGCGCTGATATAGTTTGTCGCCACCCCTCGGCCGGAAAGGAAAGACCGATAATCTACGGTCGGTCCCAGGATAGTGCCATTGCGACCGCCAGCCCATTCAATTTGGGCTACTTTTTTGCCGCCGCGTTCGGCAGCCTGGGCAATGGATTCAGCCTGGAGTACTCCGACATCGAATGATCCGGTTCTTGTAGTGAACCCAGCTCCATTCTTATGGAAAGTGTTGTTGGTTGAACCATGAACACCTGGCCAGGCGCCGGTCGCCAGGCTGTACCAGCCGGCTCCGGTATTGGGCGGTGCTTGAGTCAAGAGACCTCCACCGCCAGCTTGAGCGCCAAGTTCGATCATGCCCGCAACCGTCGGCATTAACCCTTGTGCGGCATAATCCTGAGCCAGATCCTGGCGCAGGCCGTCTGCTGCAAAAAAGATCAATTTGTCAACAGTCGGCTGTGCCTGTGCAGCCGAGGATGCCATCGGCACTGCGCCGGTCGTAACCATCGCAATCAGGATGGTCAGCGCCAGCAATGTCAACGGCCAACGACGATTAATCTGTGTGGTCATTCTTGTCTCCTTTTAGGTATGAAATTGTTGGATACAGAATTTTCAAACCGCAGTGTAAAAATCTCCGGAACCAAACCCATGAAACCGCCCTTCTGTAAATCTGGTTGGTCGATATTGACTGCGATGAAAAACATAAGCGAAACCGCCAGTGTGGCCGGTTTCGCTTTTGCTCCCCATGGGGATCCTCAATTATGAGGGACAGCGACCATTACTCCCCGTGGTTCAATGCTCCCACTGATTAAATAGTAACAAATTGGATAGTAAAAGTCAATAAAATCTAAGAATTACG
>CALMGN010000088.1 GCA_937863605.1 uncultured Anaerolineaceae bacterium | reverse complement strand
GTGTCCACATCCGTTACCCAGGCGAAGCCAAAGGCAACATTGAGCAGGCTTGCCAGGTGCATCTCTTCCGTGATGCTGCCCGTTCCGTCGGCCAGGAAAAATACCCGGTAATCTCGATAATAGGCATCCCGGGCAGTGGATTCGCAGCACATATTGGTCATGATCCCGGCGACAACAAGCTCTTCCACCTTGAGATTGCGCAGCACGGTTTCCAGGTCCGTGTTGTAAAAAGCCGAATAGCGGTGTTTAAAAATAACTTTCTCGTTGTGCTTTGGGGCGATCTCCTGGTGAATTTCGCTTTCCGGGCTTCCCTCCAGGCACATTCCTTCCCACCACCACCCCATGATCCCGGCGTCGAGAAGATCTGGATGATGCACATGCCGCGTGTAAATGACCGGACGATTGGCTTGCCGAAAGGCTTGGATCACCTTTTTTAGCTTCGGGAGAATGGCAAGGCCGCCGCAGGTATAGGATGGGGACGCGGGGTCAAGGAAAAAATATTGCATGTCGATCACCAGGAGTGCGGCTTTTTCCCGGTCCAGGCGCATGCTATGGGTATTGAATGGAGCAATGTGTTTCAGCCATTTTTCCCCTTTAGCGGAAATCGTATCCGGGGTAACGTATGGTTCCATTTTGTTCTCCTTTAACCGTTTCATCCGACCAATAATGATTAAGATATTTGAAACACATCGATTATGCCATATCTTCTAAAGAAGCGCCCCCGTCTTCGCCCGCAGGCCATCATGGGGATGATGGTTCGTGATGAGGCCGGCCGCCGGGCGATGCGCGCAGCCTGTTTCAACGCCACCGTGTGCATCTTGGCATTTCTCGCCGGTCGGATTATGGGGTAATGGTGGCAGGGGATCGTGGGGCAGCGGCCTTATTTCTCGAGTACAGCATAAACGGCCCTTTATCGTCCAGCCCTTCTTTTTCAAAGGTCATGCCGATATGGGTTGCCACTTTGATCGAGGCCAGATTGTCACGATCGATTAAGCAGATCAAGCGTGTCAGGTGCAACTGGTCAAAGCCGTAGTCAAGAATGGCTTGCGCAGCTTCGGTACCCAACCCCTGGCCCCAAACCTCATTGGCAATCATGTAAGCCACTTCGACCTCATAATTCCCGTCGATGGTCCACGGCAGCAGGCCGCACCGTCCGATGAACCGGTTGCTGGCTTTATGGATGGTTGCCCATAGTCCCAGCTCAGGGTGTTTCGGATGGCCATTGAGGAACCACTCCAGTTCCTCCTTGGTTTCCTCAAGAGTCAGCACACCTTCGGGGAAATAGCGCCGAATTTCGGGGTCGCTGTAGAGCCTGTAAAGGTCGTCGAGATCGTCCGGTACCAGGTGCCTTAGAATGAGTCTGCGGGTCTCCAAAATTATCATTGCCATCCCATCCGAAACACTGTTAAGAACAATATTCTGTCAAATTATGCTGAATAAACAGTGGATAAATTCTACCAGAGGGATTCGGTTCGTTGGCGAGCATTGAGTCTCATGCGTTTGAGAAAATCCTATAAACGCACTTTGTTAGATGCGAATATAGGCGCCTGGAGCGGTCTGTCCAGCTGAACAACACTCTAGAACCAGCCCAATTGGCCGGGCGGTTTTGGCAGGTCGGTTGATGGATCCTTTCGCCAGTCAGGGCGGCTGACAGGAGGATCGCTAAACAGGCGGGGGAAAGGCAAAGCACCTCAAGGTGATAAAAAAATAACCCCTCCTGGCCAAAAAGGGCCTGGAGGGGAACTGTTCACCTGGCTTTGATGCTGATCATCTTTGGCTTGACAGGTTCAGCTTTCGCTAAGGTGATCATCAGGATCCCGTTCTCGAAATCAGCCCTGGCTTTGTCGGTTTGCACATCCACTGGCAGCATGATGAAGCCATAGGAATCGCTTTACGAAAAGGTTGGTTATGGGTTAGCCAACCTTTTCATGATTTTGTCCTTGAGGTTTTTTGGCCAGTTACACAATCAGCGTTATTGTTTTGTGGCCGGGCAACTACCTGCCGGTGCCGGGATGATATCACGTTCATGTTTGCCGTGACCATTTAAGCCATTAACACTCACCGTGATGTTGTTATAAGGATTCTTGTCGCTGCCGGTGGCGTGGCAAATCGTGATCTTGTCATCGACAATATCCAATAGGCTTTCAGGGCAACCGCCCTCTGGCGCCGGGATAATATCGCCCTCATGTGTGACGTGACCATTTAAGCCATTAACACTCACGCGGATCTCGTTATATGGATTGGTTTCGCTGCTCGTGACATGACAAATCGATATCTTGTCCTCGATGACTACCAGCGGGATCGTTGGGCAACCACCCACTGGCGCCGGGATGATGTCGTCTTCATGCGTCACGTGACCATTTAAGCCATTAACATAGACAATCACCTCGTCATAAGGATCGGTTTCGCTGCCAGTGGCATGACAGATCGCGATCTGGTCTTCGATGATTACCAATGGGCTTGTAGGGCAACCGCCTTCGGGTACCGGGATGATATCGCCGGCATGCGTACCGTGACCATTTAAGCCATTAACACTGACTTTGATCTCGTTATAGGGATCAGTTTCGCTGCTCGTGGCATGGCAGATCGAGATCTTGTCTTTGGTAATCACCAATGGGCTTGACGGACAACCGCCCACTGGGACCGGGTAGATGTCGTCGGGGTGCGCCAGGTGTTCTTCTACAGTCGCAGCACTGTCGATTGTGATTTCTTCAAACGGATTGGTCGGGTCGCCGGTGGCATGGCAGGCGGTTACCGGAGTGCTGGTGTTACAACCCGCGAGCAGGATAACCACAAAAATTAGAATAACCGCTGGCAGTTTGTACGTCATTTTATTGAGTTTGTTCATTTGATCCTCCTAATGGGAATGGCTGAAAATAACGAGACCTTGTTTTAGCACCATTAATTATTTGAATACTTCACCCAGGTACTATCAACCAGTAGTTGAATATAGGCGGGTCAAAAGATCGACTTGTTATGACCAGATCCTCGCTTCAGCGAAGTTCAATGGCTAATCCCCTTCACTTCGGGTGTCAGAATTGGAAATACACCCTGTAAAAAATAAAATCCTTCTCCTTTTCTCATCCAGAACGAATGTTACATTGTCATTCTATGCAAAATGAGCTAGCTATGTCCCTAATAAAACCTATCAAATATCTATATTAGTTCGTTTTTCCTAACTCTTTCTCCGAAGCCATCGATCAGAAGGTCAATATAAGCGTTCTCTTTTTCTGAAGAGTGCTTTTTACGTCCGCTTGGGTTCAGGATCGGCCCACAGGATATAAAACATGTATCCATATATTCCCCGAGGCATAAATTCAATCAAATGGACAATCGCAGGGGATGCCAGAATTAGTTGTAATCTCGAAGTATTCCCTATCGACTCTCACAGTAGAATGAAGTCGATAATATATGAAGTCTTACAGGAAAGCAAAACGAAAGGATGTCAAGGAAATGCAACCTGGTCGACTAAATCGAAAAGATAAGGAAGATTCCGAAAAAGACAACCCGGCGCTGAGTAAAGTGATCGAGCGGAATATTCGCACAATTATCCATCTTCGCACCAAGGCCGCGAGTGAACGTAACCTGCAAGGCCGGATCGCCGACGCCATCACCTCTTTTTCGGGACGGATGATTTTTGCATATGTGCATATTCTATGGTTTGGGATATGGATTCTACTGAATACCGGGCGGTTCGGTGTGCGTAGTTTTGACCCATTCCCTTACGGACTTTTGACCATGATCGTGTCCCTGGAAGCCATTTTTCTTTCAACATTTGTGCTCATCAGCCAAAATCGGTTGAGCGAAGAAAATGAACGCCGCGCTGATCTGGATTTGCAGATTGGGCTGCTGACCGAACATGAATTGACACGCGTGTTACAGATGCTGGATGCTATCCAAGACAAGCTGGGTATCGTAGATCATAAGGAAAGCGACCTGGCAGACCTTGAAATGGAAACCAGGCCGGAGGATGTATTGGCAGAAATTCACCGCCTTAATGCAATTGAACTCAGCAAAAAGAACCACCTTCGATAAAGATCCAAACCGGCCCCCGAGTGAAGAAATGGAATGGCAGGATTGCAGATCAAAGGATGCCCGCGACTGAACTACCTTTTCTTATTCGATTTTATTTCAGCATTTTTCAAATTTTCAGCGACCCTGAATTTTACAATCCTGCTGATCAATTCCAACGGCAGGGGTTTGTCTATCGGAAACCTTACGGTTCCTTTTGCGCCTTCATAAATGGATAACTCTTGCTTAAATTCCTCAATGCCCCTTGGTGCCGGATAAAATCCGATATGATTTTTATAAGCAGCAAAATGGACTAAATTGCCTTTCAACGCGAAGGTGGGCATTTGATAGCTAATTTTTTCTTCGGCGTCGGGAGCGGCGGATTTTATGGTTGCCCGTAATTCTTCCAATATTTTCTGTATTTCTTCAGGGAAAGTTGCAATGTACTCATCTATCGAGTTGAAACCATTTTTATTGCCTTCCATCAGTTCTCCTTTTTCTGGCGCTTGTTCAGCAAGGACCCAATCAGCCATTGATTAATCGACCGCTTGGTACACTTGCGCTGCGCCATAGTACCAAAAAGATGTCCTCTTTGTAAAGAACGCTTCATATTCCCATGGTTCCAGGCGCGATTGTAAACAGGACCCACACCTGGCGAGGGCGTTTATCAAGCTGCATTCAAAATGGAAATTATTTTACTGGTAAAACGGGTTGGTTTCCTGCTTTTCCAAACGGTACATCATCGAATGAAGCCGGATCGGTTAATGACTCTAAATGGGTGAATATCTCGCTGTCCTCAAGCGCGTCGTTTAACGCTTTCTCAATGTGTGTCACGAATAGATGACCGCGTTCGACGGTCCAGGTTCCAGGAACCAGGACATGCATCGAGATAATTTTCAATGATCCGGATTGGCGGGTCTTGATGGCATGAAATTTCACGTCTTTATCTTTTTGACTATCCAGGACACTTTGGATGATCGCTAAATCCGCTTTTGATAAAGTACTGTCCATCAACCCGGAAATTGATTTTCGAATAATACCGACCCCGGTGTATACAATATTCAAGGCTACGAGTATCGCAATGACAGGATCTAATACTTGCCACCCGGTGATCACGACGGCGCCGACACCGATCAGTACTCCACCGGATGTTAAAACATCGGTCATCAGGTGATGCGAATTTGATGTCAATGAAATGGAATTGTACTGTTTTCCAGCGCGTCTGAGGATTAATGCGACGCCAAGATTTGCCAACGAGGCTACCACCGAAACGATCAATCCAATCCCCACCTGTTCCAGGGGCTTTGGCGTAATCAGTCGTTGGATTGCAGCATATGCAATACTGACGGCTGCGACCAAGATCAAAGCGCCTTCTACTCCGCTCGAAAAATATTCAGCTTTGCTGTGCCCGTAGGTATGACTCTCGTCAGCCGGGCGGGCAGCAATCGTCAGCATGCCCAATGCCATCAAAGCGCCAATCAGATTAACAATCGATTCAAGCGCGTCCGACAATAAACCGACCGAGTTTGTAATCAGGTAAGCGATGGTCTTTAGCCCGATCGTTAAAATTGCCACGGCGATCGAGAGCCAGGCAAAACGGGTCAGTTTTGAGCGATCCAGATGATTGATGTCCAAACTATTAGGGTTCATATATTTTTTTCAAAATTGACAGGCTGCCCAATGATTTTTCTGACTTTAAAATGGCAAGTATCCTTATGTAAAAAGCGGCTGCATCGCCAATTTTTCCATCAGTGCTTGCATTTCGTCGTCCGTAGGTGGTGTGACAAACCGGTCGGCGGCGTCTAATACGCGCGGGAGCAAGTGAACATCCCCCGCCGAGTTGAGAAACAGCCCGGTATGCCCCAGAACCCAATGCACGGCTCGATCGATGTCGACCTGTTCCTCGAGCGGGCGGTACCAGGTGTCGCGGTCTGGCGCATGCTCCCCCCACGGACGATGCACGATCGATTTGATGGTCTGCACAGCAACATTACGGGATAGGCATACCTTCACCAGGCTCAAAAAATCGGCAAGGTATTGCGCATTCTGCGCCATGACGTAACTAAATGGCAGCAAAACGGAGTCGAAGTCGAAGCGCTCGAGCGCCCGGCGGTGCATGGCGGCCACGCTTGTTCCGTGACCGGTAATGCCGATAAAGCGCACCAGCCCCTGCTCGCGTGCCTGGATCGCGGCTTCTAACGCGCCGCCCGGCCCCAAAGCGGTTTCCCACTCTTGCGGATCCACCAGGTTGTGCAATTGCAGCAGGTCCACCTGATCCACCTGCAAACGCTCCAAAGAACGCTGAATCTCCTCGCGCGCTTTGACCGCGGTGCGTTCCCCGGTTTTGGTGGCCAGGAAGAACGGTTTGCCGTGCCGGCTGATCCAGCTTCCGACCCGAAGTTCCGCCTCGCCGTAACTGGCGGCCACGTCGACGTGATTGACCCCGAAGGACAGCGCTAACTCCAGGGCCGCATCCGCCTCGGCTTGCGTAACTTCCGAAAAGGCCGCCGCGCCCAGCAGGATGCGGCTACTCAATTGCCCGGTACGTCCAAATGCCTGTTTTGCAATCATGTTTTCTCTCCTGACAGCAACACGATATCTTAGCAGCAGTCACCTCGTTAATGATAATACCGAGTCTACCAAAAACGTAATTTTGCTGCAAAAATTAAAAGCACCCTCCAACTTTGTAAAAAACCGACGCTCCTGGGTCTTCCGCCGGCCTGAACTTGCGACCCCTGCGGGGGAGTGCTGTGCAAACGGCTGCAAACGGGATGAAAACGGTGCATCCCATTCAAGCAAAATCAGCCACAGAGCCTGCGGCGGATTTTGTTGGCTAGCCTAAATCGCGAGATCTTGTGTTTCGCGCTATCGGCGTCTCCTGCCAGCGGTTATGCCAAGAAGGAGAAACACGATTGCCACCCCAACCAGAAAACCAAAGTTATACTCGCTTCCGTTGTTGTGCACTTCGTACATCTGATTAGTTGGATTAACAAAAGACATTACAAGGGTTACCGGGGAGATGATCCCGTGCCAGATTCCTAGCAAGATTCCAGCGACACGATTATTCGCATCGGCTTCATTGAGCAAGGGGTTCGGGCCGGGCATCGTCAGTTGTAATTTAAAAGAAGGCACGGTGATTTGACCGGTGGGAGTGGGCGTAACGCCTTGTGGGTTCGGGCCAGGAGTATTGATTTGTATGGTGCTGCCAGCAGCGCAGCCCGCGGCCACTACTAGCAATAGGGCCATTAATGTGAAAATGAAAAGTTTCTTGATCATCTCGTACCTCCGGATTTGATTTGACAGGA